>PBWI01000040.1 GCA_002728195.1 Chloroflexota bacterium | reverse complement strand
GCAATAATGGCGCCAGTAGGGCAATCGTCTATACAGCTCACACAGTTCCCACAGGTTTTTTTCAATGGAGCATCTGGCTTCAAATACACGTCCGTAATAACCTGTGACAAAAACACCCACGACCCGTGAGTAGAAGTTAGTATATTGGTATTCTTTCCAAACCATCCAACACCTGAACGACGTGCAGCAGCCCGATCATTCATGGGACCATCATCAACGAAAATCCGAGAATTTACTTTTTTTTCAGTTATGCTTTCTAATTTCAGGCAAAATTCTCTTAACCTAGATTTTAGAACGTTGTGGTAATCATCTCCCCATGCATACCTAGCAACCTTTCCAGTTTTGGATGTACTAACATCAGGATCCGTAGTCAAATAGCTGACAGCCAAAGATATAACCGATCGTGCACTTTCTAGAAGAAGTTTCGGATGATTCATCTTATGAACCCGTTCTTTTGTATACCAACTGTATCCATTCATATGGCCATCATCTATGCGTTTTAAGGCGGCTTTTTCATCACTTGCGAAAGGCTCAGGACCCGTTATACGAACTATGTCAAAGCCAAGTGAATAGGCACATTCTTTTACTTGATCTTCCAGGGTGGTGGTATTTGGTCGCAACTAATCTCCCCTATCTATTTGCTTAGTAACAAATGTTGTATTGACACTTTTCATAAATGAGCCATATCATCATTCCAACCCGACGGTTACATTTTGTCACCACGGAGTATGGTGAAAAAATCTGGAAGAAGCTTGTTTATCTCTGAGAATAATTCTAATCACATTTGCTCACTGAATAAACGATAAATGGGCTTCACTTTAATTTTTAAATCCTACCGGAATAGAGTTTCTTGGATATGCTGAATGAGAGTGAATTAAATATTAGGAGTCAAATATGTCAAATCTGAGGGAATTAAGACGAACTTATGGATTTGACGAAGTCGCGATTGCGCCCGGTGCGATAACGGTTAATCCAGAAATGACCGACACTTCCTTTAAATTGGGGGACGTGAGCATTGATATTCCCGTACTGGGATCAGCAATGGACGCTGTTGCCAACCCAAACTTCATTGGCAAAATGCATGGACAAGGTGCGCTTAGTGTAATGAATTTGGAAGGGGTGCAAACACGCTATGAGGATCCCGAATCTGTTCTTTTAGAGGTCGTGGAAGCTGGCAATGACATGGTAACTACCGTAATGCAGAAGGTTTATTCAGCCCCTATCAAAGAAGACCTAATAGGTAAAAGAGTTGAAGAGATCAAATCAACCGGTTCAAAATGTGCAGTGTCACTGACTCCTGCAGTTACGAAGGCCTACGCTCCCATTGCTGTTGAAGCTGGAGCAGACATGATTGTTGTCCAATCTACAGTGACTACTGCCCGGCATTCTTCAAATAGCATTAAAGGTCTTCAATTTCCTGAATTGCTTGAAATGGTTAAAGTACCCATTGTAGTAGGGAACTGCGTCGGGTATGACGTGGCTACTGAAATAATGGAAACTGGTATACATGGTGTTCTTGTAGGAGTCGGACCTGGAGCTGCCTGTACCACGAGAGAAGTAACTGGAGTTGGTATACCACAGGTTACAGCGACTATGGATTGCGCGCAGGCCAGAGATGATTTTTTCCAACGAACTGGAAAATATATCCCGATAATAACTGATGGTGGTATTAGAACCGGTGGAGAGCTTTGTAAAGCAATCGCGAGCGGTGCGGATGCCGTCATGATTGGTACCCCCCTAGCTCAATCAGAAGAAGCTCCAGGGAAAGGTTTCAATTGGGGAATGGCTAGCCCACACCCGGCTCTTCCCAGGGGCACTAGGGTCAATGTCGGAGTAAAGGGCACCTTGAAAGAACTATTCTATGGACCATCATCCGTTTCTAATGGAACCCAAAATTTGATAGGGGCTCTCAAGGTATGTATGGGAATGGTTGGCGCACGAAGTATCAAAGAGATGCATTCAGCAGAAGTGGTGGTGGCTCCCTCCATCAAAACGGAAGGGAAGCATTACCAACTGGGCCTAGAATAATCCAATTAGATGTCCTTCCAGCTGAATAGATTCATGAGCAAAGCCATTCCTAAATGGATGTATTTAGTTCAATAAGTACAGCTCGGTCATCATTGTTTAGATCCTTCAAAACAGTAACATCACCAAGTGGAAAAGTATTTTTAGAGATCTTAGATGCTTCAATCCCCTGATCAGAATCTATCTCAAACAGTATGATACTTGTACTATCCATTCTCTCTCTGGCCTGAGTTAGCAATTCTGCTATTAGGCGTAAACCATCTTCTCCTCCATCCAATGCCAGCATTGGCTCTTTGAGCACCTCTTCCTGCAATGAATGCAATCGATCTTTTCTAATATAAGGAGGATTACTAACCAAGATATCAATATTCTCAGTGACAGGCTCAAGCAAATTGCCAAGCCTAAGCTTGATCCTGGAATACATACCATGGGTACGCCTATTTTCATCGGCGATTTCCAGTGCAGACTTACTAAGGTCAATAGCGATTACATTTGAGTTCGGTATGTTAACAGCCAAAGAAACCGCTATTGCACCACTACCTGTCCCAACATCAACTATATTTATTTCGTTTTTCTTCAATAATTTGGCTTTGGTAATGGCCGTTTCAACCAAAAGTTCTGTTTCTGGCCGTGGAATGAGTACGCCTTCAGAGACCTCAAACATAAGTCCATAAAATTCCTTGATTCCTGTGATATACGCAAGGGGCTCCTTTTGGATCCTTCTATTGACCAATGAGGCAATATTGGTCACATTGTCTTCTGAAAGATTCTCTTCCAAATCCCTAAACATGGTCGCTCGATCAATTTTCAGAACATGTCTAAGCAAAACTTCCGCCTCTAATTTGGCGTCAGGTGATCCTGTTTTCATAAGTTCCTGGCTGGTAATGTGAAGATTTTCCTTGACATTCATACGCTGGCATTTTCCAGTTTTCTGGCCTGTTCTTCTTGCACTAATGCCTCAATAAATTCCATCAAATCTCCGTCTAATACCTGCTCCAGGTTATAGCTGGTTAATCCTATCCTATGGTCTGTGATCCTTCCTTGAGGAAAATTGTATGTCCTAACTCTTTCCGAACGATCTCCAGAGCCTACCTGAGATCTTCTGGTGTCAACAATTTCTTGCTGCTGTTTTTCTATCTCAGCAGCCANCANCCTGGACCTCAGAACCGCAAGAGCCTTCTCTTTATTTTTGTGTTGTGATCTTTCATCCTGACAAGTAGTTACGACTCCTGTTGGTATGTGCGTAATTCGTATGGCAGTAGCAACTTTTTGTACATTTTGCCCACCGTGGCCGCTTGCATGATAGATATCTATCTGCAGGTCTTCCTGATTAATCTCAATATCTACTTCCTCGGCTTCAGGGAGTACCGCGACAGTTGCTGCAGATGTGTGTATTCTCCCGCTAGATTCAGTAGTAGGAACTCTTTGAACCCGGTGTACACCACTTTCATGCTTTAATTTACTATATGCTTGATCTCCCCGAACTTGGAAGGTGATTTCTTTTATACCTCCAATCCCTGTTGAGTTAGAATCTATGACCTCCAAATTCCAACTCAGNCGCTGGGCCAACCTGGAGTACATCCTATATAAATTAGATGCGAATAGACCTGCCTCTTCTCCTCCCGTACCGGCTCTGATTTCGATGATCACATTTTTTTCATCGTTCGGATCTTTAGGAACTAAGGCGAGCCGTAATTTCTGTTCTGCGACCTCTTTTTTGTTTTCTAGCTCTGATTGTTCATCCTTGGCCATAGCTAATATTTCAGCATCGGTTTCGGATCTAACCATTTCTCGTAAATCAGCTAATTCTCTCAACACTTCTTTATACTCTCGAGCGAGTTCAACAACCTCTCTCATAACAGATTGTTCCTTAGCATATTGCTGAACTTTGGTATAGTCCGCCACGACCTCTGGATCAGCCAATAATCTATTCAATTCCTCATATTTTTCTTCAACAGAGGAAAGTCTTTCTAACATGAATTCATCCNGAGAATACTAACTANCNAATGAAACATANATCATAACGTGAAGGCACCCTAATTACCATAATTTTGGAATCACATCTATGTAGTTTTCCTTCATGAAGAAAAATTACACAATTTCGNGTTTATTGACGCAAGCCTATCTATTTTAAATAATTCGTATTATGAAATTTATCTGGTGGCCCNCAAAATCCGATGCATACTCCGANAACTGAGAGGTTTATATGAGTGACCCTAAAATAGAATTAAGAGAAGTTACTAGAGAAGATGTATCACGAATAAACCAATGGCTTGCTGACGACGAAGTCTCAGAAAACTGGTTTGGAAGGTATTCATATGGTGATCCTGCCCATCTGGGATATCATCCAGAAAATATCGATCAATTTACTGAACAACAATGGGTAGAAACCTTTTCAAATCCTGAACACGCAATATTATCCATATTTACTGTCGAAGGGCTTCATATAGGTGAATCACATATTGCNATTGAAGAATCTCTGGGTGATGGTCAAATATCTATTCTCATTGGAGACCGCGATATGTGGCATCACGGATACGGAACAGCAGCATTAAAGGCAACNCTAGAGCTAGCCTTTTCTAGATATGATTTGTTTCGAGTATGGGCAGATATACCCGAATANAATNAAGCAGCTCTAAATATGTTCGAACATTTGGGATTCAAGCACGAAGGAACATTAAGAAAAAGTAGGCCCCATGAAGGATCACGGTTCGATTCTATTATCATGGGAATGTTGTCAAACGAATATAACTCTGGCTAAATAGAACTTAATCTTAAATTACNGGATTTTATTATGCTCTATGATGCCGAATCTGGAAACCTAACTATCACCGCTGGTGGTGATGCGATGATAACTCGAAAGCTTTCAGTTCACCAAGAAAAAAATTTTGTGAACCTAATTAACCTATTTCGAGACGCTGACGTCGGGTACGTGAATTTAGAAATGCTTATGCATGATTTTGAACANTCTCCTGGATCAGCNGGAGGAACATTTACTGGNTCAGACCCAGCAAACCTATCTGAACTTGAATGGTCGGGAATAAATTTGGTGTCAACAGCCAATAATCATAGTCACGATTATGGTGAAGGTGGAGTTCTTACTAATCTGAAACATCTACAAGATTCTGATCTAGTTTATGCGGGAACAGGAAAACATTTAAGCGAAGCTAGAAGTGCGGGTTATCTCGATACCAAAAATGGAAGAGTTGCTTTAGTGGCCGCATCGTCTACATTTGCTGAGTCAGGAAGAGCACTAAATCAAAGACCCGACCTAAAAGGGCGGCCAGGTCTTAATCCACAGAGATTCAAAACAACTTTCACTGTCGATAAAGATTCATTTGACCANCTCAAGAGAACTGATCGTCTACTNGGNCTNGAACAAAAAAGAAATTCCCTTAGAAATTTTAGAGCTGCTGGNGTNATACCAGAAGATAGTGAAANCGAATTTTCTTTTCTTGAACACCGATTCAAAGTTGGAGAATCGTTCTCTGAAANCACNGAGCTGAACCAAGAAGATCTTGCCGAAAATCTAAANTGGGTTTCGGATGCAAAGCGGATGTCCGATTGGGTTTTAGTTTCCTTCCACTGCCACGAAAGTGGAAAAACTATGTCCGAACCTCCTGACTTTCTCATAGACTTCGCCCGTAAATGTATTGACGCTGGAGCATCAGCTTTTATAGGTCATGGACCACATGTGACAAGAGGTATTGAGATATATAAAGGAGCGCCAATTATGTACAGCCTTGGAAATTTCATTTTCCAGAATGACACTGTTAAATGGCAACCTTCATACAATTACGATCAAGTTGGCCTAGATCATTACCAAACACCAGCTGATTTCTACGACAAGCGGAGCGACAAGGGAGCTAGAGGATTTCCTGGAGACCCGATCTATTGGCAAAGCGTTGTTGCGCAAATCAAATTCGTAGGTGGTAGTCTGGACTCTCTTGAGGTTGTTCCTATTGACATGGGTTACGGAAAACCTCGATCAATGACAGGAAGACCCTTAATTGCTTCTGGCACAATCGCCACACAAGCTTTATCCAGAATAAAAGATTTGTCCGAAGCTATGGGTACAGCGATTTCAATCGATCGAAATCGCGGAGTAGTTCATATTTAGACATCAAGCTAGCTGAAAATTAGATCCATATCCTGATGTGGAATCCCGACATCATCATATACAGAACCTCTTTTTATATAGCCAAGTCTAATGTAAAAAGGTGCAGCCTGTATTTGGGCAGAAAGAGTGACACCAGCGAAACCTCTGCGATTAGCTAATTGATGCAATTTCACCATCAGAATCTCCCCAATTCCTTTACGTCTCATAGTTTTTTTCACTGCGACGCGGCCAATATGCGGAAAATCAGACACATCGTCGGAACAAGATTTGCTTCCGTCAAGTATAAGCCGGGCGGTACCTATAATTGATTCACCTTCCGAAGCAATAAGGTGTATTACCTGGCCACCTTTTATTGCTTCAAGTGTATCCAAATTATCAATTTCTTGATCTTCAGGAACTGCTTGTTCCAATACAAAGACTTCCACACGAAGTTCAAGGATTTTTTGTAATTGTAATGCGGTAGAAACTATTTCTATATTGTATTTTGATGCCATAAGAAGAATTAGATAAGATTAAAAAATGTATTCAATTGAAAAAATAATATCCTAAATAGGAGCTTGTTCGCCAAATAAAACACTGAATCTGTCACATTTATGTTGGAATACGCCAAACAATTAGAGGACATAGAGGAACAATTTTGAACTCCGATTCCAAAAAAAATATAGTCCAGAAAGCTCAGGCTTATATTCTTTACTCAGGCCGTCACAACCAGAACTCGATAATTGAACAGTTGAAAGAACAATTTAAAGAATATGTCATTAGCTCAAGAACATTAAATCGATGGATATCTGAATTTAAGAAATTGCCTGAATGTATAACAACTTTAGATCAGCCTTTCCA
>PBWI01000039.1 GCA_002728195.1 Chloroflexota bacterium | reverse complement strand
ATTCAATCGTTCTTCACCTATGGTAGTTGGAGCATGAGCACTATAAAGAACATCGGCATATTCTCGGAAATCATTGACATCGTCTCGAAGTGAAGTCTCCGCCCTAAGTTCAAATAAATTTATAGTCTTTAAGCCTGCCTTAACTGGAATAGAAAGCGGATATTTCAATCTGGGCATAATTTTCTCCATTCGTTTAACCTTGACTTGGGACCATTACTTGTCCGGATATTACTTGGGCCTTACCTGGAACCACATCCCCTAAATGTTTAGATATCCACTCTTGGGCCAAATTATTGGATTTAAAACTTGTTTCTTCGTCCTCAAATATACTTACAGCGGTGACGAGTCCATCACCGGAGTTGACAACATAATAGGCTATGTATCCCGGCTCCTCACTAATAATGGGCATGAATCCTTCATCAATTGTTTTCATAAGGCTATTAACAGAACCAGAAACCATTTTTCTGCTTCGAATCGTTATCACCATGTAAACTCCCTCCATTTGAATAATTTGATTTTCAAAATCTCGCTTACCAGAACTGGATCATTCAAAAACCACAACTGATCTTAAGACTTCCCCAGCCTCCATTTTTTCAAAAGCAGTCTCCACTTCCGATATAGATATTGTCTCCGTTACGAATTTGTCCAAATTTATCCTTCCGTCCAAGTGAAGATCAATGTATTTAGGGAAATCCCTGGAAGGAAGGCAGTCACCATACCAAGAAGATTTCAAGGAACCTCCCCGTCCAAATACTTCTATCAGGGGCAGTTCAATTTTCATAGTGGGATCAGGCACTCCCACTAATACCAAAACCCCGGCATGGTCTCTGGCATAAAAGGCTTGTTCATATGTCTTTGGGCTGCCCACTGCTTCAATAGTTACATTTGTTCCATTCCCATCAGTAACACTACGGATAAAATCTACTGGATCAGTGGTTCGGCTGTTTACAGTGTGAGTGGCTCCAAACTCAGTGGCCCAGCCCAACTTTTGGTCATCTATATCCACTGCTATTATTTTTTGGGCTCCCGCCAACTTAGAGCCAACTATTGCAGCGTTTCCGACACCTCCGCAGCCAAAAACAGCTACGGAATCTCCCATCGAAATTGATCCTGTATTTATAGCAGCCCCAAGACCTGCCATTACACCACAACCCAACAAAGAAGCCGTATTGGGATTAACAGCTGCATCCACCCTTATGGCCTGTCCTGCGTCAACTAACGTTAACTCTGAGAAAGCACCAATGCCTAAAGCAGGTGAAAGAGTAGAACCATCCTCCAATGACATGTTCTGAACAGCGTTTCTACTATCAAAACAATACCAAGGTTTGCCTTTAAGACATGAGCGACATCTACCACACGGAGATCTCCAGGCGATAATCACAAAATCCCCTGCCGCGACATTAGTCACCCCATCCCCTATCTCCTCTACATAACCAGCCGCCTCATGTCCTAGCAAAAAAGGGAATTCATTGTTGATGGCACCTTCACGGTAATGAAGATCCGTATGACACACCCCACAGGCCTTGATTTTAATCAATACTTCATTGGGGCCGGGTTCAGGAACTAATATCTCAACCTCTTCAACCCTCTCTCCACTATTTCTTGCGATAACAGCCTTTGACTTATACAAATCTACCCTCTAGCTGTACCATTGATGTAACTCTTACATATTACGCTATGTCAGGTCGTAGTCTTATGAATCAGTTGCAGCAACTCACTGGTACTGATTTCACTCAGACACAAATCTACACTTAGTTTCTACTTGAACAATGGCCTTAGATAAGGCCCGGCCAGTAAGATCTATAGGAAGATAGATGGGTCCCCTCTTTCTGCACCAGTCCTTCCACTTTAGTCGGGCATACCAATACCCATAGGAAGTTTTATTGCGAAAAGAATAATTGTCGCCAACAACGAGATGATCCCGCTAAATAAAAAGGCAGCGGTTAGCCCGAATTCATCGATGAGAAACCCTGTAAAAATTGGAGAGGCGATACCGAGCAAGCTTGCGCTATAAATCAATGAGACCACTGTAGCCTGTGATTTTCCACCGGCTACATCCATAGCAGCTGCAATAAATACGGTATGTAGCGAATATAGAAAAGCGCCCATTGCAAACACATTTAAAACAAGCAGGTACCCATCAGAAGCAAAATGTAATCCTATGAACAAAATGCCCAGAATGGTCATGGCAGGCAAGAGAACAATTTTTCTGCCATATCTATCAGACAACCACCCCATTGATGGTTGAGCGAAAATTCCAGCTACCTGTGCCCCACCTAAAAAAAACCCAACTGTGAGTGCATCTTTACCGAGACCTCCCTCTACGGGATCGGATATTAGATAAAGAGGAAGAAAATAAGTCACGCAAGAAAGAGCCATGTCACTCAATCCTGTAACAAAAATTAGCCCCCATATTCCCTTGATTTTCAACANTTCCCTCAGACCCTGAAAATACTCTGCGGCGANNCCTTTTCCGGAGGATCCTTTTGAAACATTTTGCATCATCAAATAAACCAGGACAGCAAAAAACAAGGCTGGTAAAGCACTTATTCTTAGAACCTCATCCCATTGAAATGCGATGAGATAAGTTACTGAAACTATGCTACCTACTTTGAATGTCTCTGTGGTCAACAAGCCTGTAATTAAGGGACCCAACATCTCTCCCAGCGATCCTCCTGTACCGTGAAGCGATATCGCAAATCCTCGTCTATTTGGGAATCTATTGGATAGCTCTGCAATAGCTGGAGGGTGATACAAAGAAGGACCTATTCCTACAAGGATCATTGCGCTAAGAACCCAATAGAAACCAGGTGCCACTCCCAGAAAAAAATATGAACTTCCCATGATAGTTAACGACATGGATAGCATGACACCAGGACGAGTGGCGAACCGTTCTCCCAAGTAACCGGCAACAATAGTTGTNGCATCAGAAGCTCCCTTCCCTACTCCTCCCAGTACACCAAATTGAGTCGCCGTTAGGTTGAAACGTGGGTCAGTTTTCATCATTGATAACAACAGCGGTAGGGAAGAGTTGAAAATATGGCTCACAGAATGGCCCAACACTATTGCTGACACCAATTTATTGTTACCCACTTTAGAGTTAATANTCTTTTTTGGTTTCTCTCCNAAATCACCCGGATNTGTGGANGGGNACCCTTTATNAAACATATGAGATTCTAGATCCAATTTTTTCATTCATTGAAAANAAATTCCTAATNGGGCAATATGGTTCATGATGCCGCTAATGTTGCCAAGGAGCCTAGAAGCAAACTTATTCCTATAATTTGAGTAAATGTTAGTCTTTCTTTAAACAACAATACACCTACGATAATTGGTATAAGCGGATATGTTGTTGTTCCGACAGATACCATACCTACAGATCCCAATTCGGCTCCCTTCGCAAATAGGAAAANCCCCCCTATTTTCAAAGAGGACGTTATGATCAATAAAATAAAAGACTTGAANCTAAGCCTCTGCCAAGGAATTTCTCCTTTGTAAAATGAGACTGGAATAAACCCAAATATAGAAAGCATCATTGGAAAGTAGACCGCAGGAAACCAACCGATCTGTTTTGATATTGCTCCCTGCAAAAACATTTGAGCTCCTACAAGCAATGTTGCAAGTAAGCCAAGCAGTACGCCAACGGTCAGGCTAGAAGAAACCAAGCTGAAGTTTCCTGATCGTAAAACTGTAACTACAGCACCAGTTAATGCAATACCTATCAAGACAGCCTGAATATATGTAAGCTTCTCATCTAAAAATAAGTAAGCAAGCCCCAGTGAAACGATTGAAAACAATGTCGTTAGTGGAGCTATAACTGACACAGGTCCTATCTGCAAAGATTTAATCAAAACCAGATAGGTTATAAGATTTACAAATCCAAGAAGAACCAAAAGCTCCCAGCGCTCGAGCATCACGCCAGATTCTAGGGTTGTGAACAAAAAGTAAGGCGAAACAATTAGAACTGCCAGTAACTTTTCCCATAGACCGGTGTTTATAAGCCCGATCTTTCTCGCCAGGCCGATAGTTATCAGGTCTGCAATTCCTATAGCAGTAGCACCCAGCACGCCGAAGACAATGCTTAAAACGATCGCGTCATTTATTACCACTTAAATCACATCACCTATTTGACAGTTCAAATGCTATTATTCCCCCGCATGTTTGAAAAATCTATTTATAATGCTGACACACAGGAGAACATCATGACCCAAGATAAAACACTTAGGCAACGTATTCGAGACGGGGAGGTACTGGTTGCACTACGTGGTTCATTGAATACAACTAAAAGTCAGTTAGCCGACATTTGGGCAACGGAACGTTACGACTATATTTGGATTGATGGTCAGCACACAGCATTTAGTGAAGAGTCACTTGTTGCTTATTGCACCGTCGCCGAGGAACTTGGAATCGACGTTCAGCTACGTATTCCTCACACACGCCACGCCTATTTAGTGGGGCGATATTTAGACTTGGGATGTAGTGCTGTTCTGATTCCTGAAGTGATGGAAGAGGAAACGGTAGATGATGCCCTAGCCTACACATACTACCCNCAGGTTGGTCGTAGGAGCTGGGGGGGAGAAGCACGACGAGGTGTGCGTGGTGTGGCGAAAGGTATGGATCGGCTAGCGTATGCAGCATGGTGGAATGAAAATGCGATTTTGAGCATTCAAGTGGAATCAGTTGAGGCTGTTACCAACATCCAGAAATTAGCCAAACCTGGAGTAAGTGTCGTGACATTTGGACCCAATGATCTCTCCTTTAACATGGAAGGGCATGAAGGATATCCGTTGACCAGCGTGGATGACTGTATGCGCAATGTGGCGGCACAATTGGATGGAACAGGTATACGACTCGCCATGGGTACTGGAACCAAACCTGAAGAACGAGATAAATATCTCGAAATGGGNATCACGATGTTTCAAGAAGACCCGCCAGCCTAGGTGCTGANGCACACTTTAATCAAACNTAAGGAATGTCTTCGCTGTCGATATAGATGAAGATACTGGAGATAAATTATGGACTTTGGATTTGGAATACCGATGAGGGGTCCTCTGGCAAATTTCGAATCGATCTCTGAGATAGTTACTTTCGGAGAGAAACTAGGCTTCGGAATAGTTACAGTAAGTGATCATGTGATAGTTCCAAGGAACATAGACTCCGTGTACCCTTATAACGAAGATGGTAGTTTTGCAGGGCAAGACACCGGCGAGTGTCTTGAGCAGCTAACCACATTGATGGCTATTGCCGCAATAACTAAAAACCTAAAACTGCTTACCTCAGTAATGGTACTTCCACACCNTAATCCAGTCCTAACAGCAAAAATCCTAGCGACCGTAGATGTCCTATCAAATGGCCGATTAAACGTCGGGTGCGGAGTAGGTTGGATGAGAGAAGAATTCGAAGCCCTAGATGCACCTTCTTTCGATCAAAGGGGTGCCGTCGGAAGTGAATATATAAAAATTTTCAAGGAATTGTGGACTGAAGAGGACCCAGTATTTGAAGGGAACTATGCAAATTTTTCTAATGTGAGCTTCCTACCTAAACCAATTCAAAATCCTCATCCACCAATATGGGTGGGAGGAGAAAGCAGTCCAGCATTACGCAGAGCAGCCGAGTTGGGAGATTGTTGGTATCCGATCGGAACAAATCCTAGATTTCCATTGGATTCAAAAGATCTGCTCAAAAAANGAATAGCCAGATTACACCAGTATGCTGAATTGAACGGCAGAGATCCCGCAACTATTGACTTGGCATACAGTGCAAACTGGTTCAACATGTCAGGCCATAGAACCCGATGGTTTGAAGGGGAATCAGGCCAAATTCAAGAAGACATAGGACAACTTCAAGATTTGGGAATTAATCACCTAATTCTTAGTTTTACGGGAGATTCAACCTCAGAGATTACAGATAAAATGTCAGCATTTATATCAGAAGCCACAACTCCTATGTGCAACTAAAGGCAGTATAGAAAAATCTTATCGAAAGTAAATAAATTTTTTAAAAAAAGGCCCCACTAAAGACTCAGTTGAAGGGTGAACACAACTCTAGGAGTACAAAATTTGGCGACCGGTTTCTTATGGCACGAAAAATATATGTGGCACGACACAGGAAGCGGAGCTGCAGAAAATATTGAGCCTGACGAGCACTTTGAGAATCCTGAAACAAAAAGGCGGATGAAAAATCTACTAGATGTGTCCGGCCTTACTGACAGACTTATTCGCCTTGACCCTCGTATGGCTACCGAAGATGAATTACGGCGGTTCCACACAGAAGACTACATTAACAAAATAAAAAAACTTAGCGACGTTAACGGGGGACTAGCAGGACCAAATACACCCTTTGGGAAAGGCTCCTATGAAATTGCGAAACTAGCCGCTGGGGGAACAATAGTGGCGACTGAATCCGTCTTGAGTGGCAAAGTCGATAACGCCTATGCCCTAGTACGACCTCCTGGACATCATGCTGAGCGTGATATAGGAAGAGGATTTTGCATATTTGCCAACGTGGCATTAGCTGCAATGCACGCAAGGGACATTTGGAAAATTGAACGAATAGCTACTATTGATTGGGACGTTCACCATGGTAATGGTACCCAACAGGCGTTTTACAACGATACCNATGTTTTGACCATTTCCATTCACCAGGATGGGCTGTTTCCTGCAGACTCAGGAAAGTTTGAGGAGCGAGGTATAGGAGAAGGAGAAAATTTCAATATCAATATTCCTCTACCAGCGGGATCAGGTCACGGCGCCTACGCAGCAACAATAGAACGTATCGTTGCGCCTGCCGTACAGTCTTTTCAACCTCAGATAATACTTGTCCCTTGTGGATTCGATGCAAGTGTCTATGACCCGCTGGGACGAATGCTGCTAACATCTGAATCCTATAGACAACTCACCGAAATGCTTTTAGGATTGGCCGGTAATGTATGTGACGGCAAAATTGTGTTCTCTCATGAAGGTGGATATTCAAAAAGATATGTACCCTTCTGTGGCCTTGCAACAATAGAAGCATTGAGCGGANTAAGGACAGAAATAACTGATTTGGGAGGTCGAGACGATTTACCCGGTCAAGATTTAGCACCTCATCAAGAAATCCTTATTGATGAAATTGCAAGCCATGTAAAACGGGCCTTTCTGCCGAAATCAGGGCAACCCATATAACTGATGAAAGAGGGATTACCCTATCATGTAAATAGGAGCACTCAAATTAAACAATTCTTATATCCCTGGTCTACTTACGTTTTAGGAAGGGTTCCATCATTCTTTGAGGTTCATCACTCTCATAAGCTTCTGAAAAAAAGTCGATGCCAGAGTGAATACCCTCCTCAACGGGAAGCTTTTCCCACTGAGCCATCAGTCTTTTTTGTGCCCTGACAGCATTAGGTCCTGCATTTGCAATCGACTCTGCGATTCTCACTGATTCCTTCTTTAAATTTTCTGGCGCAACTACCGCCTCAANAAATCCCNAATCATACGCCTTGGTGGCATCAATATTATCACCAGTTAGGACAAGGTAACCTGCTCTTCCCCAACCAACAAGACGAGGCAAAAGAGCCGCTTCAATCACAGAGGGTAATCCAACTTTTACTTCTGGCATACCAAATATCGCTGTGCTTGAGCCGATTCGAATATCACAAGCTGCAGCTAATTCCATACCAGCCCCCAAAGCATATCCATTAATCTCTGCGATCACAGGAACCGNTAAGCTTCTAATTCTTGAGAAAAGACTATGTAGTGAGCTAATAAATAGCTTCGCGTTAGCTGTATCTAAACTCTCAAGCTCAATAATGTCTGCCCCACCCACAAACGCCTTTAGCCCTGCTCCTTTTAGAATTACAGCCCTGACATCCGGGTCATCCGCAATCGCATCAAAAGAGAGCGACAATGCTTCTATGCCTTTTGAATTTAATGCGTTTAATTTCTTTGTGCGATCATAGGTAATGGTCACGAAATGACCAGTTCCAGNCAATGTGTTTTCTGAAAGAACCTGCATCACCGTACCTTCTCAAGTCATTCAAATCACTTTGTGTTGTCAGCGCAAGAAATCGAGTTGCATATTTATTCAACAAGTGCCCAACATCAGGTTATTATACGAGAGGATTTCTATAGGAGGACAATATGAAAATAGGATTTATAGGGCTTGGGGGCATCGGAAAACCAATGGCAATTAACATTGCCAAGTCAGGATTTGAACTTACGGTAACAGATCTTCGGGAGCAACCCTTGAGNGATCTTGAACAATACGGAGCTCAAACTGTCAGNACCCCTCGAGAGGTAAGCGAATTATCAGACATAGTGTTAGCTAGCTTACCTTCCAATGAAGCTAGCCTAGAAGTAGCACTTGGCGTAGATGGAGTGATCCCTAATACGAAAAGTGGTGATATTTACATTGAACTAAGCACCATTAGCCCAGAAACAGTTCACACCATAGTTGAAAAAGCATCAGCCAAAAACGTGAATGTACTAGACGCACCNGTAAGTGGAGGACTTGAACAACGCCAAGAAGGCACGCTGTCAATTATGGCGGGNGGTGACGCAAATATTCTTTCACAGGCAATGCCTGTGCTCAAAACTTTTGGAGACAAAATATTTCACACAGGTCCAAACGGAACTGGAGCATCTATAAAACTAATCAACAATATGCTAGCAGGAATCAACATGGTAGCTACAATGGAAGCTCTTGTACTCGGGGTAAAAGCGGGCTTGAGTGTGCAAACAATAAAGGAAGTAATTGGCGCCAGTAGCGGGAACAATAAGGTCTTTGAAGGTTTAGTCGATAAAATCACAACTATTAACCCTGAACCACCGGAAGGTCAGACCGCCAATCAAGGTTTGCATACAATCGGTAAAGATGTCAGATTAGCCAACGAGATGGCTCAAAACTTATCCGTTCCCTTATCACTTGGTTCATCGGCTTTACAACCTTTTCTTGCCGGTTTAGCCAAAGGTTGGGCTGATAAAGAATATTGGGTCATTATGGAATTTTTCGAGCAACTCAGCGACACAAACATAAAAATTTAATTTTTTAGAGCCACTCCACCTTTGATAGCCGACATTTTCACATTTTTTGCCACTTCGTATGCAACATCAGTATCAAATATGCTTGGCATAATATANTCATTGTTCAAATGATTACTTGGTACTCCTTCAGAAATAGCCAATGCAGCTGCCATTTTCATTTCATCAGTAACTTTTTGAGCTCTGGCATCTAAAAGGCCTCTAAACATACCTGGGAAACACAAGGCATTGTTTACTTGATTAGGGTAGTCTGAACGGCCAGTTGCCATCACAGCCACATATTCGTCAATTTCTTCAGGCCAAATTTCCGGATCAGGGTTAGCCATCGCCAATATAATGGGATCCTTGTTCATCATTTTGACATCTTTTGGAGAAAGAACTCCAGAGCCCGATAANCCGACAAATATATCTGCATCAGCAATAGCCTCTGTGAGGTTTCCAGAGACATTATTCGGATTTGTTATTTGGGAATATTCCCTCCAAACGGAGTTTTGCTGATAATTCTGATTCTTATCCAAAACCCCTTCTTTATCCAGACCAATAATGTTACTAATACCAGATTTGATTAATAGTTTGGCGGTAGCTATACCTGCTGCACCAATACCGACTTGTACCACTTTTAATTTTGACCATTCTTTTTCAACTACTTTCACTGCGTTATACAAGGCAGCCAAAATGACTATTGCGGTACCGTGCTGGTCATCATGGAAAACTGGAATATCTAACTCTTCATGAAGCCTTTGTTCAATTTCAAAACATCTAGGGGCAGAAATATCTTCCAAATTTATTGCCCCAAAACCGGGAGAAATCAGCTTTACCGCCTCAATTATCTTGTCTGGATCTTTGGTATCCAGAGCTATTGGCCAAGCGTCTACATCTACCAGCTCCTTTAACAATTGGGCCTTTCCTTCCATTACAGGTAAAGCTGCAGAAGGACCGATATCGCCTAGACCAAGTACAGCAGATCCGTCAGTTACGACAGCTACCGTGTTTGACTTGCTTGTCAAATTCCATACAGATTCAGGTTTCTTTTGAATCGCGCTACTTATCCTCGCTACACCAGGAGTGTAAACGATAGACATATCATTTCTGGTTTTGATAGGAGTTTTGCTACGCATTTCTATTTTGCCACCAAGGTGTCTCAAGAACACTTGGTCTGATACATTGATTATTGTTACGTCATCCACGAGCTCAACAACGTTACTCAGCATCCCTGAATGCGCCTCATCACGAGCATTTATGGTGATATCACGAACCATATGACTCCGACCTGAAGATACAATGTCAATTGCCCCTATATCACCACCAGCAGCACTTATGACCGTTGTGATTTGGCCTAACATCCCCACCTGATTTGGATACGAAATGCGTATAGTAATACTGTGGGCGGCCCCGGGTTGTTTATTAATATTCAAAAGAAACCTCCTCTGACCAGCAATCCGACCTGATAACCTTAAAATATTCATCGCCCTAGGACAACAGGTATTAATTTCTTCTGATTTCTACATTAGTGCGATCCAGTCACCCTATAAATATATCGACTTTATAGAATGCACTATTGAATCTTACTTTTTGCACTAACAACCAGAGCTATACTGACAATTGTCAAAAATAAAAAACCCCAAAAAATATTGGTATAGCTTCCAATAACATCAAATCCCATACCAGCTATCGTGGGACCAGCGGCAAATCCAACAACTGCTGCTGCCCTATTGACCCCATATATTCCGCCTACATTGCTTTTACCAAAATAACTAACTAGTAACAAAACAAGAACCGTAGACTGAATCCCATCTGAAAGCCCGCCAAGAACACCTGAAATTCCTGCAGTTAAAAAAGTATCTGCAAATATAAGAACTACTATTGAAAAGGCNCTCATAGAAACAGCCAACAGAATCAGGAGACGCGGTGTAAATCGATCGGCTAAAGGTCCACCAAGTAACCCTCCCACAGCTGAAGCTAAAAATCGAAGGCTAACAGTAGCAACGGCGACTTCTGGACTCAATCCCTGCCCAACTAGGAATGGGACTACATGCAAGCCAATTCCTGCAGTAGCAATACCCGTGATTAATACTGTGATCGTGAGGAANCAATATTCCTTGGTATGAAGGACTTCCAACAAAGAAAATTCATTATCTATGAAGTTTTCTGACTCACTCACATCTTTATATGCCTCAAGGTTTTGGGGGGAACGAACAAAAATCAAAGAGGGAAGTGCCCCCGTTAAAAACATGATAGCCCCTAAGACCAGCCATCCATTTCTCCAACCATATTCAGTAATCGACATTTGAGATATCAGTGGAAGTATGACNCCTCCTAAAGCNGTAATTCCAAATAGAATGGATAGAGCCAATCCACTATTTTTNTCAAACCATTTAGCGATCGTAGGTGGTGATACAGCTTGAATAAACCCTTGATCACTCACGCGTGCTGCGCCATAAAATATGTAGAAAGTCATTACGGTGCTGGTTTGGCTTAATGCAATCATCGCAGCTGTNGTAANTAGAGCCCCCGCAGTCAGAATTGCCCTTGGACCTGCACGATCCAGAATCCNACCGGTTACTACTGCCAAACCAGCACCCATCAAAGCTCCAAGACTTGCTGCACCTGAGATTTGGGTTCGATTCCATTGGAATTCATCTGACATAGGTAAAAAGAAAACGGTTAAAACATTAAGGCTGGCTACGGAATTAGCCAATGCCAACCCAGACACGGCCGCCAAAACAATCCANCTGTAGTGGATTTTATTAAATAAATTAATCATTGATTCTGCTTGATAGGTCTCCCTGAGGGTCACTCCCAATTATAAATATTTCTGAATCAAAAACCGAAATATAGCCAGCCAATGACTCGAAGTTCTCCATAAATAGACTTCTCAACAGCTTTAATATGATGAAACTGAAATATCCTACACAAAGACAAGAAAATAGTTTTCTCTTGATTTGATTTAGAAAAACATATTATTCCCATTGTTATTCATTATNTTTTCTCCTTATTTCTCTTANAATATTGTTAATTCATATTCAGAGGNAGATTTGCAATGACAGGAAAATTGGAAGGGAAAATAGCTATAGTCACCGGCGGNAATAGCGGTATAGGAGAAGCAACGGTTCACGCCTATGCCAGAGAAGGTGCGAGTGTAGCAATAATGGCAAGGAGGTCTGAGGAAGGCACCAAGGTAAAAGACTTTGTACGAAATCAAGGAGGCACAGCTGAATTTATTGAGTGTGATGTATCTAAACCGGATGCAATTAAAGAGGCTGTGAATAAAACAATACAAATTTTCGGCACTATTGATATTTTATTCAACAATGCTGGAGTAGCCGGACCCAATAGTTTTCCCTCAGAAAGTTTTGAAGAATGGAGCTACATTCTCGATGTAAACCTAAACGGTGTATTCAACATGACTAATGAAGTATGGCCTCACCTAATTGAGTCAGGAGGAGGGAATATAGTGAACATGTCATCCGCTGCCGCAGTTACTGGGTTTACAGAAACTCTTATAAACACTACAGGAAGAGTGCCTCCAGCATCCTATTTCGTTGCTAAGGCAGGGGTAGATGCATTCACAAGATATACAGCTGGCCTCGGAGGTCAATCAAACATAAGAGTCAACGGTGTACGACCAGGCCAAATTCTAACGCCCATGGCTGATAGAGAAGGTAAAGGAGAGCACGGACTGAAAAAATTGTTTGATGTGGTTCAAATTTTGGAAGGTACCGGATACCCTGAAGACGTTGCCAATGCCGTGCTTTTCTTGTCCTGCCATGATTCTAGGTTCATAACTGGAGAAATAATGAACGTGGATGGAGGTATTACATCCAAATTATGAATTGCCCCAGTTGCAATGAAATTAACCCCGAAGATTCTATATTCTGCGGTAATTGTGGTAACTCTTTAGAAAGCGAGCTGATATGCCCGGAATGTGGAGAATCTAACCCTCAGGATTCCATTTATTGCGCAGAATGTGGGTCTCTATATAAACCATCCTTTGAAGTTCAACCCCAAATCACGATTGGTGAACCAGAGAATATAAACCCGGATACAAATAGATCCCAAAGGTCCCTATTAATCATCGGGGGAATCATCGTAGCTATCGTGGTAGTCGTTTTCACATTAACTCTTATGCCAACTGAAAGTGATAAAGCCGAGGTAATTAAAGAAGTTGCAGTCGAAGTGGAAGTCATCCGGGAAGTTGACGTTACTAAAGAAGTTCCAGTCGAAGTGGAAGTCATCCGGGAAGTTGAGGTTACTAAAGAAGTTCCAGTCGAGGTAGAAGTCATCCGGGAAGTTGAGGTTACTAAAGAAGTTCCAGTTGAGGTAGAAGCTATCCGGGAAGTTGAGGTTATCAAAGAAGTTCCAGTCGAGGTCGTTAAAGATGCTGAAACAAAAGAAAAGCACCAACGCTATTCAATAGCCTCCAACCCTACCCGTCCGCTTTCACAAACATATCATGATTATGAAATCGGATTCTCCATAAGCTATCCGGAACAGTGGGATTTGGTTGAACAAAACGAGAGGGACGTTCCAGAGTGGGTTATCCCTGATATTGAGCTCCGGAATCCCCATGGCGGGTTCATCAGGATAGAAGGCCAGAAAATGGAAGGTGTAACTCTTCGAAATTTCACCTCTGACAGAATAACAAACGACAGAAATTTCGTAGCGGAAACAACCAAACATATAGAAAAGATACCTGCTGATCTCACAACGGGCATCTATTCTAGAAGCCGTGAACCAGCTCAAATATTGACAGCAGTAATAGACCCTTGGGTTTTGTCCATTGTTTTCATAAACGAATCATCTAGCAAAGATGAACAAAGTACTACATTTATGGAAATAATCGAATCAATGGAAATACGTTAATTTACATCTATAAATTGTCTGGAATTTTCTTACTGTCATTCTTTTTCAATCAATTCATCGATGTACTCAACGAACCCAGGTTTGAAAACGAAACGCCCCATATCACGGTACCAATCCAGTACCCCTGGACCCGTGCCTAACATTATGTTTGCGTATGTCAATGCATCAGGGCTTTTGTTGTCATAGTCCCATAACTGTTGAATTCTCAGGAAGTAGGAAACCATAAATACATTAAATCTATGCTGCTCTTCCTTATCCAAGGAACCGTCACCTTCAATACCCCTTAAGTAAATATTAGTAAATCCAGGGTCCGTGATCATTAGTCCAATCCATTGGACAATTCCACTAGTCAATTGGGTTCTTGTCGATTCCGCTAGATCTCTATGCTGCAGCTTAAGCTGTGAGGCCAAAAAAATTGCTACAGCTAGAGTTGCGGCCCCTGTTGCGATTTGAGCTACAAGCGCTACGTAATCAATCATGCGGCCTTACTGCCTCCAGTCATATCCAATTTGGCTTTAATCTTATAATACCGCTAAATTGAAATATAAAAGCTATAATTCGATTATTTCGTAAAGGACACGCTTGCCTGAAGATGTATTCTCATTTAGTCCGTCAATTAACCCTTTAGTAGCATCATCCATTCCAGCGTAGAAGGCTCTATGGTCTTTAAAATATCCATCAAGGCTATCAATTTCAAGTTCCATTACGATTACATCCATGTCCCCGGAAATGTCCACGTACAACCTTGTAACGACCCCCATATTCCTGTAATTTTCAGCCACTGCCTTGAAACCCGTCATGGCCTCAGGACTTTTCCCACGCTGGCATACCCAAGTATTTCTCAATGCGTATTTCATTCAATTAAACTCCTTTAATTAATAATCGCATTATATTAATTGAAATATACATTTGCTAATTGACTGCGTTACTTATCTCAAAGTCCAAACCCACCAATTTATCTGCCACCATATCAGTCAAATACAAAGAATAGGATTTAGAGATATACTTCCCCTTCAAAAGCAACCAATTCATATAAGGGTCTAACTCAGTCTATGGATGCAAAATCTACAGTTTTTGAGGACAACGATAGAGTAAAAGTTACAGAGTGGCGCTTTGCACCTGGAGAAGAAACTGGCTGGCACAAACATGAATTAGATTACACCGTGGTGCCGCTGACTACTGGAGTTCTGACAATAGTGGAAAAATCCGGAACAGAGTTATTAAACAATATAGCCATTGGTATTCCGTATTTCAGATATGCTGGCGCTGAACACAACGTAGTAAACCGCTCTGAAATTGAAGTCGCGTTTATGGAAATAGAAATAAAGTAGCAATTTTTTTCAAGGGATCGGAAATCCCATATCAAATTGAGGCAAAATGTCAGATTCTAGTAACCCCCGCATACATGTAATAGGTACAGGGGGAACCATTGCCGGAATAGGACTTAATCAACTGGATTACACACAGTACGCCGAGGTAGGCAAAAAATTCACTATTGAAGAGTCTATTAGCCGAATACCAGAGGCACATACCATCGCTGATCTCAGCAGTGAAAATATGATTAGCGTGGGTAGCCCTGCAATTGGTCCCGCAGAATGGCTAGACATGAATAAGCGTATCAATACACTCCTGGACTCTAATTCTGTCGACGGAATTGTTGTGACTCATGGGACAGCAACATTGGAAGAAACGGCTTACTTTCTTCATTTAACAATCCAAAATAAAAAGCCCGTGATAGTTACCGGAGCAATGCGTCCGCCTACCTCATATGGGACTGACGCAGATCTTAACCTGCTAGACGCCATTAGGGTTGCAGCTAGCCCTAATGCGGTTGGTAAAGGTGTTCTTACAATACTTAACAACGAAATACACAGTGCTCGGGATGTTTATAAAGCCAACACACTTAGGGTAGAAACTTTCCGAGCTAATGAACTCGGCTTCTTGGGTTACGCGGACTCTGATGGAGAAGTTCTTTTCTATCGGGCTCCTACAAGAAAACATACAGTGTTCTCAGATTTTGATGTTCGAAAATTAGACGAACTTCCTCGTGTGGACATAGTGTATGCCTATGCTGGGTCTGACGATATGCTTATTGAAGCGGTTCGTAAAAACAATTCTGACGGTTTAATAGTATCCGGCTTTGGATCTGGGACATTACCACCAACCATGATGGATGCTGCGGCCCGGGCAACAAAAGATGGGATTCCCGTGGTTTTGGCATCTAGGTCTACAGCTGGACGAACAGTTATCACACCCAGAATCTCAAAATTAGAGCTTCTTGTAGCTGACAATTTGCACCCACAGAAAGCAAGAATATTACTAATGGTTGCACTAACAATCACAAAGGACAGAAAGCTTCTACAGCAAATGTTTGCGGAGTACTAAAAGTACTGTTCATTCAAATAGGCATAAACATGAATATAAGTACTACTGATTATGGCAACAACACTATTCCTGCAGGAATAAAATCCAAAACCTGCCAAGGCATCAATGGACTTAACATTCATTATCTGGAAGCCGGTAACAAAGGCGATAACAAACCTCTCATCGTGCTGCTACACGGGTTTCCAGAACTATCATTTAGCTGGAGAAAAATATTACTCCCACTCTCAGAATTGGGCTACCATGTTGTGGCCCCTGATCAGCGAGGATTTGGTAGGACAACCGGATGGGACAACAGTTATGTGTCTGACCTATCTGCTTACTACCAGGTTAACCTAGTAAAAGACATACTGTGTTTCATTTCAGCTTTGGGATACAAAAAGGCAAAAAGTGTTATAGGACACGATTCCGGCGCTGGGGTAGCAGGTTGGGCTTCCATTATACGACCTGACATTTTTGAATCAGTTGTCATGATGAGTGCTCCATTCACTGGACCTCCAACCATCCCTTTTGACACCTCACAAAAAAAAGAGGCCCGTGATCCATACGCAGACACTATTTCAGAGGAATTAGCCAATCTTGATAGACCAAGAAAACACTATCAGCACTATTACCGCACCCCGGAGGCAAATTCCCACATTATGAAATCTGATTCTGGTCTATCTAATTTCATTAGAGCTTATTACCATCACAAAAGTGCGGATTGGAAAGAAAACAACCCGTTCCCGTTATCCTCATGGACAGCAGATCAGCTTGCACAAATGCCAACCTATTACATCATGGATTTAAACGATACGATGCCTGAAGCTGTAGGTAAGCATATGCCAACCGACCTCGAAATCAATTCCTGTCAATGGCTCACAAATGAGGAACTGGAAGTCTACACATCTGAATATCGTAGAACAGAGTTCCAAGGTGGACTTAATTGGTACAGATCAGGAGGTAGCAAAGGAAACAGAGAACATTTGAAACTGTTCTCTGGTATGCAAATCAAAATACCATCAATGTTTATTGCAGGAAAACAAGACTGGGGAATATACCAAAGACCGGGTGCCATAAATAAAATGCAGCACGATATATGTACTAACATGGCAGGGATAAAATTGGTTGACAATGCCGGCCATTGGGTACAACAAGAACAGCCTGAAAGTGTAATCAATCTACTTACCAACTTCTTGAGCTGCCTCTCTTAAGGAGAAACAAATCATTGTTTGTCCCTGTAATTTTATCCAAAATCGTAATCTTCTACACTATGGCCTGAAATTATGTTAAAAATAGACAAACTGCATTACATCCAAGGTAAAACGGAATTGATATGAGTAGAGACTCCCTGTGGCAGCAATTGGAAGATACATTAAGAACCAAAATAGACGCATTTAACGGCGTCGCGGGAGTATCTGTAAAAAGTTTCAACAGCGGAAATAGCATCTCCATAAACGGAGACGAAATCTTTCCTACAGCTTCAACGATAAAAATACATATATTAGCCAAACTTTTCCATCTAGAAGAACAAGGCGAAATAGACCTATCAAAAAGAATTCGTTTTACCCGGGATAAGTATGGATCGGGAAGTGGAATAATTCATTTTTTGGAAAATGACCCAGAATTTACTATCTTGGATGTAGCCATCCTGATGATGCTGGCCTCAGACAACACAGCTACGAATACTTGTATAGATATTGCAGGTATCGAAGACATCAATGACTTAATTCGGGATATGGGGTTGTCTGAAACAAAACTCAGGCGGAAAATGATGGACCCTGATGCAATAAACAGAGGGGATGAAAATATTTCCACCCCGAATGAATTGGTTCTTATGATGGACCATTTACATAATGAAAAGCCCTCTCCTAGAGTGGCATCGCAGGTTCTACGTATAATGAGTAAGCCGAAATCGGCTTATCTCAACAAAGCCATTGGACCTGAGTTAACTGTGGCCAATAAACCAGGTGGCATGGACAAGGTACGCGGAGACACAGGAATAATATATCTACCTAACACCCCATACGCGGTGTCCATTATGAGCAAATTTTCTATGGTCAACTCCCTCAGCCAAGAAGGTTTTATCATTGATTTAGCTCAAACCGTACACGCATACATGTCAACAATTGAAGATACAAATGAATACGGACTTGGTCTCCCAAAAACATTACCTTTATAGATTAAATGGAAACAAGACTCCTAGGAAAATCTGACTTAGCGGTATCCACAGTGTGTTTCGGGGCCTGGCCAATTGGTGGTGGAATGGGAAAAGTAGATCCCCAAAAAGCTGTTAAAACTATCCACGCAGCAATAGATGCAGGAATAACATTTATAGATACGGCTGAGGGATATCAGACTAGCGAGTCCGTTCTCGGGGAAGCTTTAAAAAGTCGGCGAGAGTCGGTGATACTGGCGACCAAGATCTCTGGACCAGACCATTCTGAATCTCATATTCGTAAGGCACTAGAAAACAGTCTTATTACATTAAAAACCGAATATATTGATCTTTATCAACTTCATACCCCACAACCCAAATGGCCTATTGCAAACACCATGAAGGTACTAAATGATTTGAAGGAGGAAGGGAAAATTCGGCATATAGGTTTGTCTAATTTCACATCAGAACAAACATGCGAAGCTATGGCATTTGGATCAATAGTGAGCTCTCAGCCTCGATACAATCTGCTATTTCGCCAGGAAGACCCTACCCTTGCTTTTTGTGAGCAAAACAAAATAGGGGTTATTCCTCATTCTGTTTTAGCAAAAGGTTTATTAGGTGGTAGTTATAAACCTGGTCACGTTTTCGCTAAGGATGATGAGAGAAGATTGTTTAATTTTTTCAATGGCGATCTCTTCAAAACCATTTATGAAGTAACACAAAATTTAGAAGAATGGTCCAAAAGTCATGGCAGAGACTTAATACAACTAGCGATTGCATGGAGTTTGGCTAATTCAGCCATAGTATCTGCCATAGTAGGTATGAAATCAGAAGACCAAGTAGAAAATGCAGCTAAAGCTGCAACGTGGAAACTTACCTCTACGAACCTCGCAGAGATAGATTCCATTATTGGAGACCTAAGACCAGAATGGATTAAAGCTCAAACACCAGCAGATATACCTTATAAATATGGGAGCTACTGAAACTTCTAAACGAAGGGCCACTTTGAGGGAAACGATACATTGTTTCGTTTCATCATAGTTGACCCAATGCCTTGCACCTTCCTTATTAATCGTTCCGTGTCTACGAACTTCGGAATGTAGTCCTCTATTAGTACTCGGCCATCCACTAACACAGTTTTTACACTTCTACCATCAGCGTTATAGACAAGAGTATTTACGGGGTTAAACAGTGTTTGCCACTCCGGTCTCAGCGTATCGTACATCACTATATCTGCCTTCTTGCCAACCTCGAGCGACCCAATATGAGATTCCAACCCCAAGGCCTTCGCCCCATCAATAGTTGCTAGCTCTAAAGCTTTTTCGGCTGGAATTTGAGCAGGATCACCAGTAGCATCTTTTGTAAGTACAGCGGCTAAATACATTGCCCGGTTAGTTTCCAGTAAATTGGAATTGTTACCAGCATCAGTCCCTATACCAACTCGCACTTTAGATTCTATTAATTCAGCCAATGGGAAATTTTGACCATAACCACCACCATTTTTTACCACATTGGTTGGACATGTAATTACAGCAGTATTAGTAGATGCAAGAATATCAATTTCCTCGTCAGACAATCCCAGACAATGAGCGAGAGTCACATTACTTCCCACAAACCCAAATCTTTCCAAGGCAATAACGGGAGATTCATTAATATCATCAGACGCGAGCCTACCGGCCTTATTTATGTGCAGGGTGCAACCAACGTTGAATTGGTCCGACAAGACCTTTAGTTCGCGTAGCAGCTCCCCAGACACATATTCTGGGGAAAAGGGCATCACCCAAGCATAAAGCCTTCCCTCAAGTGAACCATTGTATTGAGATAAAAATGATTCAGTGACTCGTAAGGCTTGTTCATGAGAATATACTTTCATCCGATATGGATTTTCTGCGTCGGCTAACTGAACCCCAGTAATCATTCTTATACCAGAACTTTCATAAGCATCCAGACATACATCTACATTTTTAGTGCTCCCAGGGTCCATAATAGTGGTGGTGCCATAACTCAATAATTCTGTTATAGCTAAAAGTGAGGTCCACAATTCCTCCTCTGCCGTCATGGAATCTTGGAGACGAAAAACATTAACGAGATAATCATCTCCAAGATCATCCGGAAATATCCCTCTAGTTGCATGGGCGTAACTTATATGGCAATGACCGTTGATGAATCCAGGGGTAATTACCGTATCCTTGGCTTCAATTACTGTATCAACATCACTTTGAGTGACATCAATGGCCTTACCTACAGCACTGATAAGGTCATTTTCTATGAGTATGCTCCCGTCTCTAATTATCCGTCTCTTCTCGTCCATGGTGATAACGTAGGCGGCATCTTTTATGAGAATTCTATTAATCTGCTTGTCCAATGTCTTTGATTACCTCAATATTGCCTTTTCTCTATAAAAAATGGCCCACAACCTCATCGTCCAACATTCGTAAGGTATCGACATCTCCTGTTTCTATACCCCCGAACATGATTTCTTCCACTCCTTCTTCAGCGAATTCTTCGATTCTCTCAATTACATAATCCAAGCTTCCTGCGACAGAGCCACTTTCTTCCGCTTCCATCAATGTACCCCCATAATTGCCATGTGCAGGGTCAGTGGATCGGTAGCCTAAATTTCGAATAAAATCCCTCGCTTCTTTGGGATCATTTGTGATTTTGATAGGCATAAGCAAAGTTTTCTTTATTTCATCTGGATCTCGGCCTACTTTTTCACAATGGCTTTCCAAAACGGAGATCTTATGCCTGTACAAATCCATAGACATTCCTCTACCCGACCAACCGTCTAAGTTAAATACATCCCCATATTTAGCCAAAGTCAATAACGTCCTTTTTTCCCCAGTACCACCCACCAGTAGCGGAATATGCGGTTGCTGGTAACATCCAGGAGACATTGGAGCTTGTTCCAACTGATAATACTCTCCTCTGAAATCAACAGGAGTTTTTGACTTAAACAATAGCTTGATCAACTCACAGGCCTCTTCAAATCTATCCGACCGTTCCTTCATAGAAGGGAAAGCCCATCCGTAAGCCAAATGTTCCCGTTCATACCAAGCGGCCCCTAGAGATAAGGTAAATCTGCCTTCAGAGACCTGATCCAATGTAGTAGCCATTTTGGCAACTAAACCAGGATTCCTATATGTGTTCCCTAGAACTAAATGACCCAGTCTAAGACTTTTTGTCATACCTGCCGCTGCAGCCAAAATAGTAAATCCTTCAAAAGCATTTCCTTTTTCTGCATCTACTGGGTCATCTTTCGAACTTAAAGCATGGGGTGGCAAGAAATGATCAGCAAACCACAGACTATTCCAGTTGCCTTTTTCCATAGCCAGAATTGTTTTGGAAATTTCTGACCAGTCTGTTTCGTAACAATTAACCTGGACCCCGAACTCCATCTTCATATCTTCACACCTCAAACTGATAATCTCGCTGTAATTTCTAGGTTAATGAATCAAATACGCCAACTCAAGCAAGATTCAAATCTAGTATTTATCTCTTATTTTGTAGGAAGTAGGCAAATTCATTACAATCACTCTCATACCTATTACATTTACTAACCTGAGGAGACATATATGACTGACGCCTTAATTGAAATTCGAAGAGTACCATTACCTGGAAAAGAATTCATTTTGTCTGAAGGTGTGAAAAAATCCTTAGATGCCACTGGAAAATCGGGCATCGTGACTTCTACAAGTGCATCTTCTCATCTTCAAACTAGAGACGTAACCACTGCTATTACCGGGTTAACTCTAAGTGAGGTAACGGAGTTAGAATCGTCTATATTAAATTCACCAGAAGCTCAATCAAGGCTGATGGCTCTTGAGGAGCTTTCAGTAAAAGTAACCTACCAGACCTTGATAATTCTGGCACCTCCTGAAAATACAGATATGGGAAAAGCTCAATACATCAACCGAAGGTATTTGAAAGCGAAAAGAGGTCAGTCGCAACTTTTGATAGAAGCCCTTCTGGAATGGAGAGAGAAATTCAACAAGAAACCGATGGTAACACGACCACTGGCAAGTGATTTGGACATTGTACGAATTACTTCTCCAATCGAAACATTGGAAGAACTTGCAGGTAATATATCAACCATAAACACTGATCCTGATCATAAGAAAAACAGAGATGCTGTAAGCGAACTTACGGCAAGCGGATTTCAAACTAACAGCCGAATCATTTACAGAGTTTAATTATTCGATAGCGAAAATTTAATACGTAAAACAAAAAGAGGTGCTTTATGGCAAGACTCTCAAATAAGGTTGCGGTAATAACAGGTGGTGCGGGAGGTATTGGACAAGCAGCAGGGAAACTTTTCGCCGAGGAAGGAGCCCATGTAGTCCTAGTTGACCTGAATGAATCAGTCCTGAAAGATGCTGTCCAGGCCATTGGAGATGAAAATGTGAGCTACGTCGCAGCTGACACTACAGACCCTAGTCAAGTACAGAGATTTGTAAATGCTACTGTGGAACGGCATGGTGGAATTGATGTATTTATCGCTAATGCCGGAATTGAAGGTGAAGTTAATTCAATAATAGATACGCCGATAGATATGTTTGACAAGGTTATTGAGGTGAACGTCAAAGGGGTGTGGCTAGGTTTAAAGTATGTGATGCCGGTGATGAAAGAAAGAGGTGGAGGGAGTATTGTGATCACTTCCTCTACAGCTGGTGTTAGGGGATCGGCAGGCATGGCCCCATATGCCACATCAAAACACGCAGTCATCGGACTAATGCGTACTGCTGCCATGGAAGGATCATCCATGGGTATTCGTGTAAACACAGTTAATCCAGCTCCTATACAAACCCGGATGATGCGATCAATTGAAGAACAAAGGGTGGCAGAGGGGAAGCAAGGCTTCAATACAGTTGAGGAAGCACAGAAAGCCGTGGCCGCAGGGAACCCCTTAAGACGATATGGAGAACCGGAGGAAGTTGGTAAACTAATGATGTTTCTAGCCAGCGATGAAAGCAGCTTCTGTAATGGTGGCGTCTACATGGTTGATGGGGGCACATCTGCAGGTCAAAACTCCTTTGGAAGATAATTTGTTCCCATTTAATAACTAACTTGTTAAATAAAATTAAAAACTCGCCCGTCCTAAGGTTACGGGACTTCAAGTTACTGGCTTCTGCAACTTTCTTTGAGAGTGTTACTCGTGGTGAAAATGTCGTTTTAGGCTGGGTGATCCTAGAATTAACTGACTCACCGTTCATGGTAGGTCTGGCAATGGGCATACGTCATGCCCCAGCATTTTTTCTAGGTCTTACAGCCGGTACTATTTCAGATCTTGTTGACAGGAGAACCCTCATTCGATCATTAATGGCTACAGCTACTTTGATCGCATTCCTGATGGGGTTACTTCTGGCATATGGAAAGTCAGAATTATGGCACTTACTGATAATTCCAGCGATCGGAGGTACTTGTCACATGATGATTAATACTATCAATCGTAGTTTTGTTTTTGATTTAGTGGGGACCGAAAATGGGTTATTAGGCATGTCCTACCTTGCTCTGGCGATGCGTAGTGGTGGACTGGTCGGTGCATTAGTGGTCGGTTTTGTACTCGGTAAATGGGGAGCCGGAGCCGGATATTTTGCCATATCTATTGGATGTGGATGCGCTTTTTTGATATTAACCTTAATCAAATCACCTGGGCAATCCGCGCCTTCAAAGAAAGGTAATCTTTCAAATGGTTTCTATGAATTCTGGCAAGAACTAAAACGGAATCGAACTCTGTCTGCATTGGTTTTTATTGTAATGTCTGTTGAACTTCTAGGATTTACCTCTCAAGCTTTAATGCCGAGTATAGCTAGAGACATCTGGGATATGGGCCCTGAAGGACTAGGTCTCCTTAACGCATTTAGCTCTGCTGGAGGTATCGCAGCTATAGCTATAATTTCAATATTTGGGCAACAAGGTCGTCAAGGCATCAAATTTATTATCGTTCTACATGTATTTGGTATTGCTCTTCTTCTTCTGGGACTGGCACCAACCGTTTATGTAGCCATCATAGCTATATTTGTGATGAGTGGAATGATGGCCCTATCTGACTTATTTTCCCAAACATTGCTTCAAAGACTCGTTCCTAATGATTTAAGAGGTAGAGTAATGGGAGCGTGGACAACAGCGGTGGGTACTGCCCCATTAGGAAGTTTAGAAATCGGTGCCTTGGCATCAGTATTGGGGGTTACTGCAGCGCTGTCCCTACATGGAAGCGCTTTAATTCTATTAGCAATAGTAACGATGCTAACATTTCGAAAACTCAGAGAAGTATAACCAGATCGGAAAGACCTGTATTATGCAGCGAAAACAATCAGGTCGGTCTTAGAAATTTCTAATTCATACAGATACAGCGGAGGAGTGAATGAAAATAAAGAAAATTAGAGCCGTGCAGGTCGATATACCAAAATCACCTCCTACTTCCAAACCAAGAAGACCAAACTGGAACAATACCTCTGCCAGAGCTCTTCCGATAAATAAATACCCGGAATTCACAACAGCTCACGGACGAATGCCCGGTGCAAACACCAACGAAAGCATATGGGTACAGGTTATTGCAGAAGATGGCACTTGGGGCCTAGGTCAAACAAGCTTTGGGGAGATAACGGCATCAATCGTAGATTATCATTTTGCACCTTTACTGGAAGGAAGAGATTGTTTCGCTTTAGAGTTCCTAAACGACCTAATGTGGCGATCTACCCAAAGGTTTGGATCTGGTGGAATAGCTACGGTAGCCCAGTCCGGTATAGACCTTGCCTTATGGGATCTAAAGGGCAAGTTAATGCAGCAGCCAGTTTACAGCCTACTTGGAGGCCCTTGTAGAGAGAAATCCCTCTGCTATGTGACATCGGACGATCTAGACTGGTCAATAGAGTTAGGATTCAAACATTTTAAAGTCTCAAATCCAGCTCATTATGACATGGGAATAGAAGGCCTTAATTTAGTTGAAGAAAAAATCTCAGCTGCCCGAGAAACAGTAGGTAACAATGCTGAATTGATGTATAACCCCGTGATGTCTTTCAATGTTGAATTCGCCATACGGATGGCCGAACGCCTTAGACCATACGGGTTGCGATGGCTTGAAGAACCGTTAATTCCCACAGATCTCGAAGGACATATCGAACTTCGAAAAGCTATCAACTGGGTTCCCCTTGCTACAGGAGAAGATCATCATGGAAGATGGACCTTCAGGCAATTGGTAGAAAATAGAGCAGTCGATGTGCTTCAACCAGATTTAAAGTGGTGCGGTGGTTTAACAGAAGCCTTAAAGATATATGCCATTGGAGAAGCTGCGGGCCTAATTATTATTCCGCATGCTGCAGCGGCATCCCCATGGGGACAGCATTTCGCTATATCCATGCCAGAATCACCGATGGCAGAATTTTGGATGGGATCAGACCCGGGTATACCCCTTGAGGAGGTTTGTCCAATACCAGGTATGCCCATGCCAAAAGACGGATATATCAAACCTTCGGACGCACCTGGTTTCGGTATGGAAATAAAGGACAAATGGATAACCCCTTGGGACCATTCAGCAATATCTAATGGTTGATATTTCTAATTCAGGGGAAATAACAGAAATATTATGATTCCAACTCAATTAGACTAACAATTTAATTTAATTAAGAAAAATCTAAATAAAGTGAGATGACATGGGTCTTAAAGAACGAACACCAACGACGGTACAAGAATATCTCGATTACAAAACTAAATTCAGTAATTGGGGAAGATGGGGAGATGATGATCAATTTGGAACACTTAACCACATAAATACCGACATAGTAAAGGAAACCGCTAACCTTATTAAAACAGGAAAGAGTGTTTCATGTGCGAATCCGTTGGCAACGCAGGCTGTAATTCCCGATTCACACAGAAATCCCAAACCAGCCGATCACGAAATGTCGGTCCATGAAAGAGGTTCTGGAGATTACATTGGCGTCTCATATCATGGGTTTGTAAACACACACATAGACGCCCTATGCCATTTTTTTACTAAAAGTGTGGAAGAAGGAGGACGTCTATACAACGATAAGGATCCGGCTCTTGTAACTGAATCAGGAGCTAGAAGTCATTCAATAGAAAACTGGAGAGACGGTATCGTGACAAGAGGGGTTCTGTATGACATCCCAAAATTTAGAGGTACTGATTTTGTTGAATTAGACAAACCAGTGGAAGGTTGGGAATTAGAAGATTGGGCAAAAAGCCAAGGAATAACTCCCCAAACAGGTGATGCAGTTTTCATACGGTCTGGTTATAAATCATTTTGGAAAGCACATCCAGATTTAAAAATGACATTCCCACCCAACACTCCTGGAAATGCACCTTCAATAATTGAATTTCTTTATAATACAGATGCTTCATTATTAGGCTGGGATCTACAAGAATCGGGGTATAGAGATCACGACTATCCGGCACGGATAGCCGTCCACGAGGTAATCATCCCTCACATGGGAATGCCAATTTTGGACAATGCAGATTTTGATCGATTATCAAACACCTGTGAAGAGTTAGGCAGATATACCTTTCATTTGACCATAGCACCACTAGTGGTGAAAGGAGGCACAGGGTCACCCGTAAATCCAATCGCTCTGTTTTAAGTCAAAAACTTTCAGATTCGGATTTTCACCAGATTAATTCATTGTCAGAATAACTTTCCCTGTTTCACCTGAAATAAAAGTGTCGTACGCTTTTTGGGCTTCTTTAAGTTGGAATGTATGTGTGATTAATTTATCCATAGGCGATTGTCTTTGGATGACAAAGTTTGCAACTTCACCCAGACCAGCCTGACTAAACGTCCAGGATCCTAATATTGTTAATTGTTTATGAATTATTTGAGCACTAACATCAAAAGTCGTGGTATTGCCCTCTCCTACAAAACATACTTTTCCCCAGTACTTAGCACTATCAACAGCTTGAATTCTTACTTCTGGTATACCTGTGGCGTCCAAGGTGCATTCCGCACCTTCTCCTGAAGTGAGTTCCCTAATGATCTGTTCTGCATCGTGTGAAGATGAATCTATCACTTCACTAGCGCCTAACTCCTTAGCCAGATTCAGTCTGTACGGGGATATATCAACCGCTATAACCCTTGCACCCAGCTGTGCAGCAAACATAGTTGCCGAAAGGCCAACAGGTCCTTGACCAAATATAGCCACTGTATCCAACCCAGTAGGGTTCAATCTTTTTACTGCATGAAAAGCCGTTCCCGTGCCACAGGAACAAGCAGCTGCAGAAACGAAATCCAGACCTTCTGGCATAGGGATACATGTATAAGCTGGAACGAGCATGTATTCCTGATGCCCACCATGCTCTGTTGATCCATAAACCTCGTGGGAAACCAAACACATTTGAGTGTATCCCGTAAGACACATAGAGCATTGTAGGCATCCAGTGTAGTGATGCATCATCACCCTATCTCCAACGGAAAGACCACCTACATTTGGACCAACTTCCGCTACAACGCCAACGGGCTCATGACCAGGAACTTTCAGATCGGACTGTTTCGGTTTATCCGATTTTGGGGCTCTAAAATTCTTTAAATCACTACCGCACACACCGGAAGCTTTCATTTCTAGTAATACCTCACCAGAGGCTGGGCCCACTTTGTCAATATTTATGGCCTCCACAACAGAATTTCCAGTAAAAAACATTCCCTGCATAACTGGTTCTCCTTTCCTAAAGCTCAAAACTATGTATTGCCGCCCACATTGGTATCAGATAATTTCATCCTTTAGAAATTATCGCTCTTTTGTGTACTGCCTTACCCACGGTACTACCATTATGGGTCACTTCTATTTCATAAGTGAGGCGACCTTTTGCTCGATCCACTTCAGTCAGAGATGTGCTTATTTCCACAGTTTCCCCAACATCAGTCCTCGCAACATGTCTGAGCCCATCAACCGCATACCCTACCGTTGAGGCATTTTTATCCAAAAGATGATCAGACTGCTTTATACAGGCACCTTCCATGAGTCCCAGCATAGCCGGAGTAGACAATACATCATCCCCAGCATTACCAGTCCTATTAGTCGTCATTTCAGTAGTAACTTCTACATTTATCCGACCCGATTGCCCAACTTCCAGTTTACTAGTATCCAAAGTGTTCTCCTAAAAATAAATGTAAGCGCGATTATACCTAAGTAGGAAAAAAGAATGTTTCAGGGCATTTTGATAAGATCCAGCAGGTAAAATGAATCCAACTAACGAGAATGAAAAATTAAATCCATGGAAACGTGATGTCTAACGACAATTCATTTGCAAATCAATATCCTAAAAAGCGTATGTGCATAAACGGAAAATCCTTGGCCTACATAGACCAGGGAGAAGGTGACCCAATAGTTTTCATACACGGAAACCCAACATCTTCATACCTTTGGAGAAATATAATTCCCCACGTTGCTCATCTTGGAAGAATCATAGCTCCAGACCTCATTGGTATGGGTGAATCAGACAAATTGGACAACCCCGGGCCCAATAGTTACAAATTTGAAGAACACAGCGAATACCTATATGGGCTTTTTGATAATTTAGACCTTAAAAAAGTACATTTTGTTATTCATGACTGGGGTTCAGCGCTTGGGTTTTACTGGACTTTTCTAAACCCTGAAAAAGTTAAAAGTGTTTCCTATATGGAAGCGATAACAAGCCCAATAGAAAGTTGGGATGACTGGCCCGAAGTGGCAAGGAATATATTTCAAGCATTTAGATCCGATGCCGGAGAAGAGTTGATCCTAGACAAAAATATATTTGTCGAAAGAATACTAGCTGGAGATGGAAGACTTTCAGAGGAAGACCTGAAAGTCTATATGGAGCCCTTTAAGTCGGCAGGAGAAGATAGAAGACCTACTTTGACTTGGCCCCGAGAAATACCCATCGCTGGAGAACCTAAGGAAATCGTTCAGTTAGTACAATCATATTCAGATTTTTTTAGTGTATGTGACATCCCAAAACTCTTTATAAATGCTGAACCTGGATCTATATTAGTAGGCAAGCAGAGAGAAAAGACACGGACCTGGCACAATCAAAAAGAAGTAACCGTTAAGGGAGGGCATTTTATTCAGGAAATATCTCCCAACGACATAGGCGGTCATCTTGCAGAATTTATCGCCAGCCTTTCAGATTAATCACTTTACGACTTTTTAGTACTACATAGGAAAATACAACAAATCCCAATAAAGCAATCAAAAAAGTCGTTGAAATAAGAACATCAAGACCCCAAAAATCTGATACTAATCCAGATACCCCTGGAGCAACAGCAAACCCTAGAATATAGCCAACACCTACGATCGCAGCTATAAATCCGAAGTCAGATTCCCCTAAAAGGGTGGCAACTATTACTGGTTTGACAAGGTTTATGATTCCAAACGCAACTCCCTGGAACACGACAAAAACACCTAGAACCAGAAGGCTGGTTTCAGAAACATAAAGCATTCCACTGGCACAAACCAAAATCAAGCAGCTAAATATAGCAACCCCGACAATATCAAACTGCCTTTTTAGCCGTTTTTCAATTAACAGTAATCCCACACGGCCACCGACTTGCATTGGCCCCATAGCTGAAGCAATCAAAACAGATGAAGTCGGAGTGGCCCCCTTGCTCTCAAATAATGGCAGTATCTGGCTTATCAGCATTATGTGATTTAATGCAAAGGCCGCGAACATAATGCTTAATCCCCAAAAGAACGGCTTTGAAATCAGATCACCCACGAATGTAGAAAATCCGTTTGGTTTACAGGGTGTCTCTTCCTTTAAGGATTTTTCTCCTCTGTCAGCAGAAATCCCGAACCAAAAAAGTGGCGCTGCTAAAAAACACAGCAAAAACCCAAATATATAGAAACTGAACTGCCAACTGAAAACACTGGAAATGTAGGTAGACAATATGAAACAAAATGTTATCGAAAACCCTGCCAAAAGGCTGACCATCACAATGGGTTCTTTAGCTTCAGAAGAATATTGCCTAGTCAGGATCGCAAAACAAGGATCATAAAGGCACGCCCCCATGGCAACACCTATTACAGCCCACAATATATAAAACGACCCTAACGACTGAATGAAAGGTACAATGGCCAAACAAACCCCTCCCAGCACCACTCCAATCATCATCAGTTCTCTACCAAATCCTTTATCAATCACTTTCCCTGAGCCTATTCCGGAAACAGCTGAAACTATAAGAGCGATCATAAGTGCCACAGATAACTCTGATATGCTCCATGCAAAATGTAATTTCCACCGTAGCAATGATGCAGGGAATATATAGAAAAGCCCTGCCCACGCAAGAGTTTCGCCTACAGACACAGCCCAAAGTCTATTGCTAGACCACACCTTTAATGTATTTTGGTTCATTAACTTCACAAATAGCCAGTTTGAAAATGGGTCAAATATAACACTGCTGGAATAACTTGTTTGCAAACTTCTTTCAAAGATTCATACGGTGCTAGTGATATTATTCGGAATAGTGAAGTAAGGAGAAGTACCTTGAACGACTTAATCTATATGTCAGCAAGCCAAATAGCATCAGAAATTAGACAGAAAAATGTTTCATGTCTTGAAATCACCAAGATGCATTTAGAACGGATCGATTCAGTAAACCCAATGCTTAATGCCGTTGTACAAATGTGTGCTAACAGAGCACTTACTGAAGCAAAGATAGCAGACGATAAAATTTCCAAAAAAGAATTCATTGGCCCGTTACACGGAGTACCGATGACTCTGAAAGATTCATTGGATACAGAAGGTGTTATATCTACAGGAGGAACGAAAGGCCGAGCACATCACATACCAGACAAAGATTCGACGGTCACGGCTAGATTACGAGCTGCCGGAGCCATACTGCTGGGTAAAACAAACACACCGGAATTTACTTTAGCTGGAGAAACAGACAACCTGGTCTATGGTCGAACCAACAACCCTTATAACAGAGATAGAATTCCTGGAGGCTCAAGCGGCGGAGCTGCTGCCATTATCGCTTCAGGAGGTTCACCGCTGGACATAGGCAGCGACACTGGGGGAAGTATAAGGATGCCTGCACACTTTTGTGGAATAACAGGTATCAAACCTAACAGCGGAAGAATCCCGAGAACCGGGCATATAGTAAACCACACTATGGGATCTGTTGACTCTCTAACTCAAAATGGGCCAATGGCTCGTCACGTAGAAGACCTGATACTGACCCTGCCGATTCTTTGTGGGCCTGATTGGATTGATCCAGCGATCATTCAAATCCCTTTAGAAGACCCGCGTTCAGTCAATGTATCTAATTTAAAAATAGCTTTCTATACCGATAACGGGATCCACAAACCCTCTCAAGCCATCCAGGATACCGTTGAACAGGCGGCAAAAGATCTTGCAGCCAGCGGTTGCCAAGTTGAAGAAGACCGACCACTTGCATTGCAAATGGTCCCTGATATAACTAATGGGTTAAACGGCGGTGACGGCAGGGCATGGGTGAAAAGGTTGATGGAAAATGCCGGTACTAAGGAAATCTCTCCTTTCCTAAAAAAACGAATAGATAGTGCGGAGCCTGTACCAACGTCAGACTACACAGCTAACCTTGAAAGGTTGGATCAATACCGTAGTGAAATGCTGACATTTATAAAAAAATATGACGCAATAATCACTCCTACTGCTCCTTTTGCTGCGTGCAACCATGGGGAAACTTTCAACGGCAAAAATAAAGATGCTTTTGCGTACACAAGCGCATACAACCTTACGGGATGGCCAGGCACAGTAGTCAGATACGGGAACACGGAAGATAATTTACCGATTGGTGTACAAATAATCTCCAAACCTTGGAGAGAGGATATCTCGCTAGCAATAGCTCTTGTACTAGAGCAAATGTCGGGTGGATGGAAAAAACCTGAAATATAAACCACTACCGCGTAACCACTAATTATAGGATGGTCAAGTAATGAAAGATTCGCCAATAATAACCAAAATAGAAGCCATTCACTACTCACATTCATTAACTGATTTGGGTAGAGACTACAACACTTTCAATATGGTTTACGAACCAGGCGGAAATGCCAAACAATCTAGTTCTTTGCTAAGAATTCACACTGACCTTGGGTTGATTGGCGAATATCCTGACGTTAACAGCATAGCGCTAGCCGAAATAAAGATCTTAGCTCCATACTTGATTGGTAAAGATTCCCTAGCTAGGGAATCAATTTATAATGACTTGAAAAGAGGCTCTCGCCACTTAGCAATGTTAGGTATGGGAGTAATTGATATTTGCCTTTGGGACATCGCAGGAAAATTTTATGAAGAACCATTGTTCCGTCTATTGGGGGGGGAATTAAAACCACTAAAAGCCTATGCGTCTACTCTACACGGAGATGAAAATGGCGGGCTAACTACCCCAGAAGACTTCGAAAACTTTGCTCAAGAATGCTTACATATGGGGTACAAGGCCTTCAAGGTACATGGATGGGGAGAAGCTCGCACAAACATCGAACGGGAAATAGAAAACGTCCTAAATTTAGGAAATAAACTAGGCAGCAAATTAGACCTATTGATTGATCCAGCTTGTGAAATAAAGAATTTTGGCGACGCTCTAAAACTCGGAAAAGCTTGCGATGAGGCTGGATTTTTTTGGTGGGAGGATCCATTCCAAGACAACGGTGTCTCACAGTTTGCGCATAGGAAACTCAGACAGTTAGTAAAAACGCCTTTGCTTCAAACAGAGCATATTCGGCTTCTTGAACAACATGTTGATTTCATAATCGCAGATGGTACAGATTATGTTAGATGTGGAGCTCATGAAGATGGAGGAGTTACCGGAGCCATGAAAATTGCCCATGCCTCAGAAGGTTTCGGCCTGGACATGGAACTTCACGGACCTGGGCCAGTACATAGACATGTAATGTCGTCCATAAGAAATACGAATTTTTACGAACTCGGTTTAGTACACCCAAATGTGGTTTCCACTAAGGCACCTGTATATTTGAATTATAGTGATGACCTAGATGCTATAGATAAAGAGGGAAACGTTTATGCTCCTCAAGGGCACGGTATTGGAGTGGATTTGAACTGGGAATGGATTAATACACACAAAACTGAAACTGAAACAATAACAAATTAGATAAGAACAACGTGGAACGCTGGAGGTAACCCTAATGAGTAATAAAGTAGGAGCATTATCAGGAATACGAGTAGTAACTTGTTCAACCGCTCAGGCCGGAACAGTTCCTTATATGCTAATGGCCGATCTAGGAGCTGAAGTTATCAAAATAGAAGTTCCTGGAACTGGAGATGGGTCAAGGCGTTCAGGTGAAATTAAAAACGGAGTTAGCTCTTTTTTTGAAACCAATAACAGAGGTGTAAAAAGCATAACTTTGAATCTAAAATCAGAGGAGGGCAAAAAGATTCTGTATGAGTTAATTGAAAGTGCAGATGTTTTTGGACAAAATTTTCGGCCTGGTGCAGCTGAAAGAAATGGTTTCGGATACGAGCAATTAAGAAAAATTAACCCACGACTAGTTTACGCATCTGTGTCAGCTTACGGCTTGGAAGGGCCCGATGCAAACTTGCCCGGGACCGACGCCGTTGGACAGGCCTTATCTGGGGTTACTGAAGCTTTTTCTATACCTGGACAACCTATGCGGACTGGTGTGGCCTCAGTTGCAGATGAAACTACAGCGATACTTACCTTTGGTGGTGTTCTAGCAGCATTAATTCATGCCAAAGAAACTGGGCAAGGCCAAAAAGTGGACACCTCTTTGGTTGGTAGTGCATTTCGACTCATGGGCTGGACTATGGCAACAACTATGTGGAAAAACCAAGCACCTATAACGGGTGCAAGAATTAACGGTAGCCGAAATCGGGCAGGAATTGCCGCATGCTTCAATGACAGTAACGGCAAACCTCTGGCTATACAGCTAGATGCTCGCCACTGGATACCTGCTCTTGAAATACTTGGATTCCACAAATCCATGGAAGACAAAGGGCTCCTTGACTTAGGTTTGGCCTTTGACTCCGAGGACAAGAAGAATGAGATCTTATCCACTTTGGCAAACCTTTTTTCAACTGATACTCGAGAGCACTGGGTATCCATTTTACGTGAAGCAGACATGGTCGCTGCCCCGGTTAATACTATGTTGGAAGCTTCGAATGATCCAAATGTTGTTGCAAACGGATACGTCAAGGAAATTTTCCATCCAAAAATAGGGGATAAAATCAAGATCCATGGCTCTCCATGGAATTTTTCTGAAACCCCAAGCAACCCAGGGTTCGCACCAGAATTAGGAGAGCACAACGATGAGGTTCTGATATCTCTCGGATACAGCGAGTCCCAAATTAAAAACCTACGTGACATTGAAGCTATCTAGCACCGTGTAACCAACAAGGTAAGGAGATCATAAATACCATGCCCGAATTAAGAAAAAATAGAGCGAAGCAAAAATTAAAGAATGGAGAAACCGTCATTGCTGTGTCATGCACCGATACAGATATGATTGATTTTCTAGGATCAACAGGATCAGTGGATGTAATTTGGATAGAAATGGAGCACGGGGAAGCAACTTGGTCTCAAATAAGCGATATTTCTAGGGCATGTGATCTATGGGGTATGACCTCACTGGTAAGAGTAAACAACAACGATCCTTGGTTGGTAGGAAGAGCATTGGACAGGGGAGCTCAAGCTGTTTTAGTGCCACATGTAAATACGAAGGAAGAAGCTGAGAGGTTAGTACAAGGCGGGAAATATACCCCTGAAGGTAATAGGGGAATGTTTTCTTCCCGGCAAGGATTGGGGGTTCCCAATTATATAACCAAAGCTAATGAGGAAGTAATGCTTTTGGCTTTGATAGAAGATGTTGTGGCAGTTGAAAACCTCGATGAAATATTAACGGTAGATGGAGTAGACTGTTTCATGGTGGTCCCAGGTGATCTTTCTCAAAGCATGGGACCAGAGTATCTTGGTAAGCCAAGTCATCCTGACGTCGAAAAAACCATCGAAAACTCGATGAAAAAAATTGCCTCAGCAGGATTCGCTACAGGATCTACCGCAGGAGACAACAATATAGAACGCTGGGTCTTGGCAGGTGGCAGAATGTTTTTATGTAGCTTCCAAGGATACATACAGGCAGGGCTAAAAGACCTAAAAAGGAAAGCAACGGCAGCAGAATCTTGATTGTCGGAAAACGGGAGTATAACTTGACCAACATGCGCTTTGGTGCCTTCTTGGCCCCACATCACCCAATAGGGGAAAACCCAATGCTCCAACTCCAAAGTGATCTGAGTTTTGTTCAACACCTCGACAATCTAGGGTTTGACGAATTTTGGTGTGGTGAGCACCACTCGACTGGTTGGGAAGTCATAGCCTCACCAGAATTATTTTTAGCTGCAGCAGCAGAACGTACTCAAAGAATCAAACTGGGAACCGGGGTCATTTCACTTCCCTATCATCACCCTTTCATGGTTGCCCAAAGACTGGTGCAACTGGATTATCAATCAAGAGGAAGAGTTATATTTGGCTCTGGCCCAGGAGCACTTCCATCTGATGCACACACATTGGGATTAGATCCAATGCATTTGCGTTCAAGGCAAGACGAATCAATTGGAATAATTAAAAGACTTTTTTCGGGCGAAAGATTTTCATACGAATCCGAATGGTTTAAGCTGAGGGATGCTAAATTACAACTCAGACCACTGCAAAAAGACATGGAATTCGTTGTCGCTTCAACTTTTACTCCTTCTGGTATGACATTGTCAGGAAAATATGAAACTGGCGTGATATCAATTGGAGGAATGGCTTCACAGGGCCTTAAATCGCTTGCAAGGCAATGGGAATTTGCAGAAGAATCGGCCTACAAGCATAGAACCCGAATAAGCAGAGAAAATTGGCGTGTACTAATGAGTTGGCACATCGCCGAAACTCGAGATCAAGCACGAGAAGAAGCTAAGGATGGGCTGTTAATACATAACAACGAATACACCACTAGAGCGTTACGACCTGACGACGGTCAAATTTTTAAAACAGCTGATGAAGCTGTGGATGCCACGGCTTTTTCGGGTGTAGGCAATGCTGTTATCGGTACTCCTGACGATTTGATAAAGAAAATACAGGAAATGATTGATGTTACAGGTGGTTTTGGTGCCGTTATTGGATTTGCTCACGACTGGGCCAACAGAGAAAATACCAAGAAAAGTTGGGATTTGGTCGCAAGATATGTAGTACCAGAAATAAACTCAATGCTGGTAGATTACCGAGATTCTATAGAATTTGTAGTGAATAATAGAGAAACCTGGGCAAGAGCTACAGACGCTAGGTTAAATAATGTTGCTCAACATGAAAGTGCAGCCAAAGTAATGGAAACCGAGGGTTTAGAGGGAGAGAAATCAAATTCTTAACCTCGACGAACACTAACTAAAGGACCTTGGCCCTAACCCATTGCCACGGCTTAATTTCTGCAAAATGCAAAACATATTCTTGAGCAAATTTCGGCACATATAGAAGCAATAAAACGAACAAGAGTGATTTTATTCTTGTTGGGATAAGTCGAGGCGCGAATCTATCACAGATTATGTAATACAGGAAAAAATTCTCAAAAAGGTTAGGGAAAAAGAAAATAAGCTTCCTATACTCTTCTCCTGTTATTTCAAAAGCGGAGATACCTGCCAAGCGGAATACAAAAAGAACAATAGCGGCGAACTTCGCTAACCGGTTTGGCCAACCCAAGCAAACTACCGCTTCTATTGACAAGTAATACATATCTAGCCACTTGTCGAACATTTGGTAATTTTCCCCAAAGCCAACCGGAGCCTCACCTAAAGCTACTTGCAAAGCATCTACTATCACTACATCAAGTAGGTCCAATGCCATAGACAGAATGGCGCCAGTTATCCTATTTCTAAATATTGATAATGGAAGAATTACCCGCAAAGCCAGTACTATTAAGGCTGAAACAGTCATTAGTAAAACCTCTTGAAACAATCGCCGACGGAAACATTCCCTTTAACTTCAACCATGTTAAATCAATTACCAATGATAAGAAAAGATAAATTATGCTATGAAATTTCCACCCTCACTACTTGAAAACTTGGCATAAAGTGTTTTAGGATGGTTGGCAAGATGCAACTATCGATAAACTCAAATAACTGTTCTTGTTGTACCCGCCCACGAGGTTCGGGGTACTGATCGTTCGCTAAAAAAAGACCATCTGATCAAGTAGAAGACCCCGCAAAAGCGGGGTTTTTTTATTAGGAGAAAAAATGAGCCTACGAATTGGAGACGAAGCCCCTAATTTCACAGCAAATACCACTCAAGGAGAGATCAATTTCCATGACTGGCTTGGAGATCAATGGGGCGTGTTTATGTCTCACCCAGCCGATTTTACCCCAGTATGCACTACTGAGATAGGAAGGGTTGCAAATTTAAAATCTGAATTCTCCAAAAGAAATGCAAAGGTACTTGTAGTCAGTGTTGGTACCAAGGCTGATCTCACTCCCCTTGAATCACACAATGAGTGGATAAAGGATGTTAATGAGACTCAAAATGCCAATGTAGATTTCCCGCTTGTTGAAGATCCCAATAAGGAAATAGCTGACTCGTACGGAATGATACACCCGAATGCAAGTGACACCTTAACAGTTAGGTCAGTATTCATTATTGGACCGGATAAATTGGTGAAATTAATCATCTCTTACCCAGCATCAACAGGAAGAAATTTTAGCGAAATCCTACGGGTTTTGGACTCCCTTCAACTTACTGCGAATTACCAAGTCGCTACTCCAGCTGACTGGGAAGATGGACAGGATTGTATCGTAGTACCTGCAGTAGCTACAGAAGAAATCCCAGGCAAATTCCCAAAAGGTCACACGATAATAAAAGAATACCTTAGAACCACTCCTCAACCCAATTTATAAAAATGGACGGCTGACTTATGAAAGAATTCTTTTCATTTCCCGAACTGATAAATGAACCAGCTGCACGGTTAGTAGCATCTGGGGTGCTTTTAATGTCTCTCCTATCTATATGCTTAATCAGTCTGGAAGTTAACTTTGCTTGGGTAGTCTTGTTGATAATGGCCTATGGTTTTTTGGCTAGGGTTTCATCTGGTCCAAAAGTCAGCCCCCTTGCACTTTTAGTCACAAAATTTCTAGTTCCCAAATTAAATTTTGATGAAAAATTAGTGCCAGGCCCACCCAAACGTTTTGCCCAAAGTATTGGCCTAATATTTTCGACATTTATTTTTATCTTTTGGTTAGCTAATCTCCATTATATTTGCATACTTCTACTTGCAGTCCTGAGTATATTTGCCTTCCTAGAATCGGTATTCGGATACTGCTTTGCTTGCAAAGTATTCAAGATTTTAATCGCAGTGGGCCTTATACCGGAGACGATTTGCGAGCGGTGTGCAGTGTATGAATACTAGAATTCATCGCACCTACTTTGAAGGTAGCTCCTATTGATAGAATCATTATCAAGTTCACGAATTCCGTTCATGGATCGTTTTGGCAAGAATGGACCAAACGGTTTGGGATTCCACACAACAGCAGAAGAAGTAACCAAATCCATCGATCTTACAGGCAAGACGATCGTAGTTACAGGAGCAAATTCAGGGCTTGGGTTAGAGACGGTGAGAGTTTTATCTTTAAGGGGGGCCAAAGTAATAGGCATGGCGAGAACCATTGAAAAAGCCAATGCCATAAAACCAAGTGCAAACCCCGAATTCCTCCCCATTGAATGTGATTTATCTGAACCACATTCCATCACCAAATGCGCAAATCATCTATTTAATTTAGGGATTCGAATAGACTCAATCATCTGCAACGCAGGGATAATGGCACTCCCACAGTTGCAACAAAAATATGGTGTCGAACTTCAATTTTTAACCAATCATATTGGCCACTTTATGCTGGTGAATCTACTGATGCCATTACTCACTAATGAAGCCAGGGTAACTGTGGTATCTAGCTCCGCACACAAAGTTTTTTCATATCATGACGGAATCCAATTCGGTAACTTTTCTGGCTCTAACCAATACAACCCTCATAAAGCTTACGGGCACTCGAAATTGGCGAATCTTTTATTCTCTAATGAGTTGGCCAACCGATTAGAAGGTAGCGATCAAACAGCCAATGCTGTCCACCCTGGAGTGATCAGAACTAATCTACTTCGGAACTATAACCCTCTCATAAAATTTGGGGCAGTTGTAGCGGATAAATTGCTCTTCAAAAATATTCATCAAGGTGCCGCCACTCAAATATATGCGAGTACTCATCCAGACCTCAAATACATAAGTGGTAAATATTTTTCTAACTGCAATATTGAGGCACCATCGAGACACGGAGCAGATCAAGCAATGGCAAAACAATTATGGGAATTTTCCGAAAACATCGTCAACCAAATATCCCAAGGCAATTATTGGGAAGATTAATAATAAGGATCAAATATGAGCGTAGAAATAATCGGGATGATAGGCGCTGAAAAAGGGACATCAAGTAAAAATCAAGTCTCCGTCATTGGCAGCGGTGTTAGCGGGGACCATATCATTGAGTTTGCAAAAGCTCATGAAAATAGTGGTTTTGACAAAGTTTTAGTAGGCTACAGATCAAGCGCCGCTGACGGATTTATTGTAGCTATGCATGCAGCGGCACACACAAAAAAATTGGGGTTCTTAATCGCTCATAGACCAGGTTTTGTTAGTCCCACTTTACTCGCAAGAAAAGCTGCGACTTTCGACCAGCTCACAGAGGGCAGGATTGCACTTCATATAATCAGTGGAGGTTCAGAAGTTGAGCAACAGAAAGACGGGGATTTTTTGACTAAAGAGGACAGATACAGAAGATCTGGTGAATTCATGCACATAGTTAAGAGGATTTGGAGTGAGGATTCCCCCTTTGATTTCTCTGGCGAGTTTTACAAATTTAATCAGGCGTTTAGTGATGTGGATTGCTATCAAAAACCTAGAATACCAGTGTATTTTGGAGGATCTTCTGAGATAGCTCTAAACATTGGAGCTAAAGAATGTGACGTTTATGCCACTTTTGGAGAACCCCTCAATGATGTTAGTAAAAAAATCAATGATTTTAAGAGGCGAGTAAGAGATGCGGGAAGAGACGTTAGTGAGGTGAGGTTCTCCGTTTCTACCAGACCTATAGTTGCAGATACTGAAAAAGAGGCTTGGGAAAGAGCGTATGACACCTTGGATGCAGTTCAAGACAAAAATGCCCCATTCAATGATAGAACCATGTCCATCGGATCAAAGAGGCTAGTGTACTTTGCCAAACAGGGAGACATACAGGACGAGCGACTTTATATGCCAATTGCTGCTGCTACCGGCGGGACAGGAAACAGTACTGCTCTAGTCGGAACTGCTGACCAAGTGGCTGAATCCCTGCTAAATTACTACAAAATTGGTGGCACTACTATCTTAATTAGAGGATTCAATCCCATTGAAGACGCTATATACTGGGGCAAGGAACTAATACCATTGCTTCGGGAAAAGGTAAAAAAGTATCATAAAGAAAATGTAGTGTCTGCGATTGCTTAAAAGCAGCAACGAAACTAATAGGTAGAAAAAAGAGGGTCTTCCAATGTCCGAATACATTCCAAGTCCTAGGGACTGGGTTAGAGAACAAGTTGAACTATATGAATCCAGCGGCGGAAAAGAAGGGACCACTCTGAGGGAGACAGGTCTTCCTGTCATAATCGTCACAAATACTGGAAATAAAACCGGTGCGTTGAGGAAAACGCCTCTTATGAAAGCGGTCGATGGCTCAAACTACATATTAGTCGCCTCAACAGGCGGCGCGCCTAAACATCCCGTATGGTATTTCAATCTCAAAGCCAACCCATCCGTTAAAATTCAGGACGGATCAGATATATACGACATGAATGTAAAGGAAATCACTGACTCAGATGAAAGAAAAAGACTCTGGGAAATTGCAGTAGACGCATACCCTCCTTATCATGAATACCAACAGAAAACTACACGTGTCATTCCAATATTTTTAGCTGAACCGGCTTCATAAACCAATCAAGAATAAGTTCTTGAAAGTAGGAATATTTGATCACGTGGAACGGCTTAAATCCCTTCCACTTCACCAACAATATAGTCAGAGGGTATCCATGGTGAAAAAGGCTGAAACCCTAGGGTTTTATTCTTACCATGTGGCTGAGCACCATCATTCTCCCCTGACTGCAGCTCCAGTTCAAGGGGCCTATTTGGGGGCACTAGCAACAGTAACGTCAACTATCAGATTGTGTCCTTTGGTGTATGTTCTACCTCTTCATCACCCCATCCGCATTATTGAAGAAATCTGTACTCTTGATAACTTGACCTCAGGAAGGTTGGATGTTGGATTTGGCAGAGGAGCACCCGTGGGTGATGAACTCGCAATGTGGGGACAAAATCCTATAGATTCTGATGATATATATAATGAGTCTGTAGAGATCATAATGCAGGGCCTTACCAAGGAATTTATAAACTTCTCAGGTGACCATTACCAGTTCAAAGATCTATGGATGGAACTAAGTCCATTTCAAAAGCCACATCCACCCATATGGGTTGCCGGGAATCCGATGAAAGCTGGTCAAATCGGCGGCAATTTGATAACCGAAGGTACAATTGCTGATCTGCCAAAGATAAATAAACTTTACTCAGAGACACGTGTTAAATATGAGAATGAAAAATCATGGTTCCACTTCTCCCAAAACCCTCTCTTAGGAGTTTCCAAACGTCTATTCATTGGAAGGACTGATCAATCTGCGTTAATCAGAGCCAGAAAATCTTATGAAATCTATAGGTCCAATTTTCGTAAACCTCTCCCTGGTGGAGAAAGTCGCAGGCCTAAAATAATGGTTGAAAATGAAATTGGGAAAAGGATACTTCCATGGACAATTGATTTCGAAACAGCAATCGAAAAAGAACAGGTTGTCGCAGGATCTACAGAATCGGTTATTAAATATTTAAGAGAATACAAAAATCGCAGCGGCTGCAATTTCTTACTACTTTCTTTCCAATGGGGAGATTTGAATCACGAAGAAGCTATCAATACTATGGAAATTGTTGGAAACGAATTCATTGGGTCAAATTAGCATATAAAATAAATTCAAAAGGGCAAAAAGGAGTAAGACATGGGTGATGTAGGAATAATGGGTCTGAGAGCTCCAGGTGGATCTTGGGACGAAACCAAGGAATTGGCGATTATGGCTGACGACTTGGGATATAGCTGTGTCACCATGGGAGAATCTTGGGGGGAAGATGCTTTTACTTCATTGGCCCAAATAGCAGCTGTCACCAAACGAATCAAAATTGGTACAAGCATAGTTCCAGTGTTTGCGAGATCTCCTGCAAATCTAGCTATGACAGCGCTAAACATGGATGTTATGTCGAAGGGGAGATTTTTTTTGGGACTAGGCGCGAGTGGTAAATTAGTCATTGAAGATTTACACGGTGAGAAATTTTCAAAACCCATCACCAGGATAAGAGAATATGTTGACATACTGAGAAAAGCTATGAATGGTGAAAGATTGGATCATTCAGGAGAATTTTTTGAAATAAACAGGTTTAGATTGCGCTTTACTCCTCATAGGCCGGATTTACCGATATACATAGCATCCTTAAGTCCTCCTAGTCTCAAAATGACAGGGGAAATAGCCGACGGATGGCTGCCTATATTCCTCGCTCCTTCCAGAATGGATGCTGCCGTATCTCAGCTCAAAGAAGGTGCAGAATCTGTGGGTAGAAGCCTTGATGACATCACCATTTCACCTCAAGTTTCCATATACGTTACGGATAACCCTGGTCTTGCAAGAGACAGGGAGCGTCCTCACATATCTTTTTATATTGGTGGTATGGGAGTGTTTTATCATCAATACATGCATCGTATCGGTTTTGGGGAAGAGGCTGATATGGTCAGAAAAGCATACCTAGATAAGGAAAGAGGAAAAGCGGCCAGCCTTGTTACTGATGAAATGGTTGATGCCACTACTATAATTGGCACTCCAGGAGAATGTGCGGCCCAAATGCAAAACTTTTTTGATGCAGGTGTGGATGAAATAAGATTGGTCCTAAATGAAGACACAAAAGAGGCATATGAAGCAACCATTCAATCACTGGCTCCCTTCATAAACTAGTTCTACTGGAGTCATTAATAATGTCTATGACAATTGAAAGTCTCATACAAGAGTCACATCAAACTGCCAAATCCAAAGGATGGTGGGATGATCCTGACCGAAATGTAGGTGAACTTCTTGCTCTTATACACAGTGAAGTCAGTGAGGCCCTGGAAGTCTATCGAGTCAAGGGCAAAGATTCCATAAGTGAAAATTGGTTCGATGAAAAGGGAAAACCGGAAGGATTTACGGTGGAATTGGCAGATGTCATTATTAGAATAGCTGACTTATGCGGTGAGTTTGAATTGGATTTAGAAGAATCATTAACCACCAAATTGTCTTACAATCAAACTAGACCATACCGTCATGGCAATAAAAAAGCGTAATTGGCACCGTTGCAGGTAAACCCTAAAAATAAGGAGTTGATGAAAATGGCTAACAAAATTATTTCAAACATGAAAGAAGGCAAAAAATCATATGGCATATCATTGAGTTTTTATGCCGACGAGATGGTTGAATTGGCAGGAGCTATGGGTCTGGATTTTGTAAATTACGATGGCCAACATGCTCCAGTCACCCCGGAAACAATAGATAGATTCTGCAGAATGTGCGATGGATGGGGAGTCACCCCCACCATGCGAGTACCAGACCAGATACCCAGCAATATTTTGAATTATATTGACAGGGGCATTAAAGCCATCACTATTCCGTTTGTAAATACAAGGGAAGAGGCAGAAGCGATGGTAGATTGTTGCTACTTCGCACCGCAGGGTCATAGGAGCTACACAAGCAAAAGAGTCCAAAGATTCGGTCTTCTTGATGACTTAAAAAAAATGATGCAGGACACCAATGATGACTTATTATTGATGCCTCAAATAGAAGACATAAAAGCCTATAACAATCTCGACGAAATATTAAAGGTAGATGGAATAAATGTGTTTGCTGGAGGGCCCAATGACCTTGCTCAGTCAATGGGATTTCCAGGGGAACCTGATCACCCTGACTGCATCAAAGTTACCGACGAAGGTACTGAAAAAATACACGCAGCAGGCAAATATCGAAATGAAGACATAATGGTTTCAGTGGATGCAACAATAGCTGTCAGAGACTCCGTTAGAGAAATGCTAGAAGGTGGAAGTGGAATCAGAGGTTACTAAACACAAACATGGATTGGTCCTCAAAAATATCAGAGTCCTCAGATTTTGAAACTGGCGTCCGTGAATGTCTGTCGGCAATTGAAGCCGATTTAGAGAGTCAACCGCACCTGCTAATAGCATTTGTGTCTCCAGATTTTCAAGCCTTCTACCAAGATTTACCGGAATTAGTTTCAGAATATTTCCCCGAGACTACGCTGATAGGCTGTTCTGGTAACGGTGTGATAGGTGAAGGAATTGAGGTTGAGAATAGGCCAGGGATAGCCCTGACGGCTGCAATAATGCCTGATGTTTCAATTACCCCATTTCACATTACTGGTAGCGAATTGCCAGATGGTGATCAACCACCTGAAAAATGGGAATCTCTGGTTAAGGTGAAAAGAGACTCAGAACCCAAATTCATTATTCTTGCAGATCCTTTCACAGTTGAAATACAGAGTCTTATCAAAGGAATGGACTACGCTTTTCCAGACTCCACAATTATCGGTGGTATAGCTAGTGGGGGATCACAACCGGGAAGTAACGCTATATATTTTAACGGTACAACAGACCGTGGCGTGGCAGGTATAGCATTAAATGGCAACGTGGAAATAGACACCATAGTTGCCCAAGGTTGCAAGCCAATCGGAAGTCTTATGAGAATCACCAAATGCGAACGAAATATACTGACCGGCCTAGATGACAATAGCCCCTTTACAGTTTTGTCGGGGATATATAATCAACTTTCTGAACCCGATCAACAACTATTCCAAAATTCATTGTTCTTAGGCACAGTCACCGATCCTTTTATTGACACTCCTACCACGAAAGATTTTTTGATCCGTAACATAGTCGGTGCCAACCCCGATGAAGGAAAATTAGCAATAGGAGAGATTCTAAGAGAAGGCCAATTAGTACAATTCCACCTAAGAGATTCAAATACTTCCTCAGAAAATCTAAAAATAATGCTAGAAAGTTATAGCAGTGACGATTCTAAACATGATCAATTTGGAGCTCTTTTGTTTTCATGCCTTGGAAGAGGTTCATACCTTTACGGCGAAGCCAATCACGACACAGATATGTTTAAAGAGATTGTTGGTGAAATACCGTTAACAGGTTTTTTCTGCAATGGAGAAGTTGGTCCAGTGGGTGAATCTACCTACGTCCACGGATACACAAGCTCATTCGGAATAATAAAACCAAAGAACTTGCTATAGAAAGAACTAAAACAATCTACTTTGCGGGTCCATCCCCAGAAAATATTGCCCCGCCGTGTCATAGTGGGCCATTCTACCCTGAATCTGTTGCGCTATTACCCTGACGTCCTGCATACGCCTTTGTATTGGACTGGTTTCGAAAATGGCAGTTGCCCCGCTAAGGGAGTATGCCATATCTGCCACTTTTACCGACTCTCTAATGGCGTGAGTACTCGCAAGTCTCAAATTTATTCTACTCTCTACAGGAATCTTTCTATCTTTCACCGCACTTTCCCAAACAGATTCAGCACTGTCCCGTAGATACGAGTTAGCAGATCTCCATATAGCCTCGGCTTGTCCAATTTCTCTTTGTGTAAAAGGTTGCTTCATTAGCAAGTCCTGCTCTTGTGGAGTTTTGGCAGATGATAACTCAATGACAGCATTCAAAGCCCCTCTAGCGACACCTAATGCGGTGGTGGCAAACCCAGAGCAAAACAAAAGGCTCTTCGGAATCACATAGATGGGCCCTTTTTCTCTCGGAGGCATTCCTTCAACAAAAGAATGAGCTTCTGGGATAAATAAATCTTCAACAATAAAACTAAAACTACCAGTTCCTCTTAACCCGTTAACTTCCCAAGTATCAATGAATTCCACCTGTTCTTTGGGAATCATCATGTTACGCATCTCTGGCGATTGAGCCCCTTCCATAACTCTCCCCTCAACAGGTGCCAAAGCAACAACCCATTTTGCATGGCGAGAACCGGAACTGAAATTCCACCTTCCATTTAATATATATCCGTCTTCCACAGGTACAGCCTTTGGAGAAATAGGAGGACCATTAGATAAAATGACCGTCGGATCAGACCATATTTCTCTAGCCAATTGCTCCGGCATAAACGCAGAAAGGGTGGATAGAACGTTATTCTGATTGAAACACCACCCAACGCTCCCATCTGCCTCTGCAATAACCGCAACAAGGTCCAGAAAATCAATATAATCGATCTCGTGCCCTCCAATAGATTCTGGGATATAGAGCCTGAAAAGCCCTTCTTCTGCCATTTCAGATGCGAGACCCCGAGGTATTTCCCTGCCTTCCGTTATTACTCGAGAAGCTTTCAAAATTTTCGGCACAAATCCCCTGGCAATGTCCAGGAAAGAAACATTTTTATTTGACAGTGAAGCGCCTTCTATATCAACCATAAAACCTCTAAATCAAATTCAAAACCCACCGAATACTCACCTAGCACACCTAATAATAAGCAATTTAGCTATGAAGATACCAGAACCTGTTA
>PBWI01000038.1 GCA_002728195.1 Chloroflexota bacterium | reverse complement strand
AAGGGTTTTGTGGAGCAACCCGAAAATCTATTGCTGCTACCAGCACCCCACTTTCAGCAAGTTTCTGATCAATGTATTCACCGTCACTATTTGAACCTCCCTGCCAGGCTCCCCCGTGGACATCAAGTAATACAGGAAATGGACCGACTCCGCCAGGCTGGTATATTCTAACGTCGAAGGAGTCTTGCTTATCTTCTATATAAACCGTATCGATGGTATTCACGGTATATTTCTTTTGAGGGTCGTAAATAATGGTGGTCAATTGGGGTCTCCTTAACCGTTTGCTCATTCATTCAGCTTTACGGCAGCACCTCTATTTTGCTCTATTTGATCAGTATCCCATAGAGAGGAAAAGCTGAAAGCTCTTGGGCAATGTCCGTATGCTTCCTCTACATCCACCAATATGCCTTGTAATACTTTTGCATCTTCGTCGGGATTGGAAACTTCTAGTTTGAGTTTGAGATCCACCACAGCCTCGTCTGAAATAACACTAGCCTTGCCATTAACTCGCAAAGTTTCGTTCAAACCTGGGATAAAAAAAATAAGGCCTATATGGGGATTAGTTTGTATATTTTGATAGGACTGAAACAGCTTATTTCCAGCCACGTCGGGCAATAAAAGGGTACTCTCATCCAAAACTTTAACAAACCCTGGAAGTCCCCCCTTTGGAGATGCATCACATTTTCCTGATGAATCAGAAGTGGCCATTACCATAAATGGGGCTTCTTTAATAAAAGCAATATGCGATTCTTTCAATGAATCCACAACTTTGTTGGCAGCTCGACTTTTGGGAAATCCAAACTTTTGTGTAAAGGAATTATTAAACCTATCCTCAATTTCAGCTTGGGCCATTGACTTTATCTCCTCTCTGGTTCTACCTGTGATTACAGGGGATTGTTGACACGCATATTCTAGAGCATTTACAAGGACGTTGTACTACCAGTGTATACAAATATCAGCGTACATTAACAAGCCGGACCTTCTATAATTTCTCCAGATATACATCTTGGTAGAAATTCGCCATATGATGGGGTTGAAAGAAGTTCACCATCCAAAATAGCTATCTTCCCACGGTGTACTACAGATTTTGGCCATCCCTTGACCCGGTATCCTTCCCAAATACTATAGTCTTCCAAGTGCAAATCACTAAGAGATAGGTCCTTATCCACCGTCGGGTCCATAATGGTAATATCTGCATCACTGCCCGGGGCAATTACCCCTTTACGAGGATACAATCCCATGATCTTTGCAGCATTGGTGGAAGTTATATCTACAAACCGCTGTAAAGACATTCCTCTTTTTACCACACCTTCTGTGTAGGCAACTCCCATTCTAGTTTCTATGCCATTATGACCACCAGTTACATCGGCGACGGTCCTAAATTTTATTTTTTCTTCCCATGTTGTGGATACCAAATCCGTCGCTATAGTAGACAAAGAACCATCCATTAGTCCCTGCCACAAAGAATCTCTGTCATGTTCACTCTTTAAAGATGGATATGTGTGATATTTCATCCCATCCTTACTGCGATAATCCTCATATGTGAAACAGGCATAGTTGTGCAATGTCTCTCCATATATCGGCAATCCTGCAGCACGGGACCTTACTACTTCTTCTACACCTTCTTTCGCGCTGACATGCACAAAATAAATTGGACACCCTTTCAACTCTGCAAGTCGAGACACCCGCCTAAAGGAGACGTCTTCTGATTGGTTGGTATGAACCCGATGCATATTCCACCAATCCCATTCATCGGCATCTTTTAGGCGGTCATAATTGTAGTGAACCATTTCATCATCTTCGGAGTGAACAAGCAAAATGGAGCCTGATTCCGACACACGGTCCATAATCGTACTCAACCTTCCAAAATCAGTATGGTTGTTTTGCATTTGAGGACTGGGAGGTCTAATGCTGGTAGTAAACACCTTAAAGCTTGCGATACCTTCTCTAGTCAAATCTTTGATCTGGGATATGCTATTTTCATCCGCGCCGTTGGTTAATATTGGATGGTACGCATAATCGGTATATGCGTTGCCTGACCATCTTTCCTCTGCCTCTTCTAATGCGTGGTATAAATCATGCCCTGGTATTTGAGTGGCAAAATCAAGCACCGTAGTTGTGCCTCCAAAAAGCGCTGCTTTTGATACTGGTTCCGCACCAGACCTTTCAGGTTGACGAGGACCACCAATATGAGCATGAGGTTCGACCCCTCCAGGAACAACAATCATCCCTTCTGCATCGATCACATTTTTGAATTGATCCAAACACAAATCCTCGGTCGATAGTGAAGTGATTAACCCACCATCAATAACAATATTCAATTTCCTAGGCCCTGAAGCAGTAACAACAGTGCCAGCTTTCACTAATAAATCATGCATGTTCTACATCCTTCTTCCAAATCTATTCCATCCGGATGTGGGAATAGTAACACCAAGATTCAGTAACCGATGTTTTCGACAACCTTGAATCAATAAAATGTTCCGTGAAATACTGATACATAAATAAACTAGAACCAAAGGTGCGCCATGATACATAAAGACTTTCATTTAGACATATTTTTCATACGGCACGGAGAATCTCAGTCCAACGCAACTCCCGGACTAGCGGCCGGAAGCAATTATGATGCTCCATTAACTGAGCTGGGGCATGAGCAAGCTAAATTGTTGGGAGAGAGGTTTAAGACAGAAAACCTTTCCTTCGACAAAATTTACAGCTCAACCATGACCCGAGCAATTCAAACCACCGAGAATATGCTCAGCGCGAAAGGTGAAGGTGAAAGAGAATTTTCAAAAATAGAAGAAATAATTGAACAACAAATCCCAGGCTGGCGTGGTGTTCCTAATGAAGAGGCATACACTAGCGAAACTATGACTTATATCATGGAAAAAGGCCGCGACTTTGTAGGGCCAGAAGGGGAGAGCATAAGGGAAGTACAGAAAAGGGCCACCAATTGGCTGGAAGACGAATTAATTTATAATCGCGAACTGTGTAAAACACCTCAATCCCTAAAGGTCGCCATAGTAGGACACGGCAATACAATGAGGTCAATTTTTCATTACGTTATGGGTTTTGATCAAAGATTAATTTATAAAATTGGCGTCGATAATACTTCCATTTCTCGTTTTATCTTCAACCAGAAGGGATGGTCTGTTGTTTGTCTAAACGACAACGCTCATCTAAAAGGACAATCTATTGGAACATTTGAAGCAAGAAGCTGAATTACATAGGAAAACTACTTTGTAAGCAAAATATCTATAATGGGCATATGAAGTACCTATTTACGATTTACCTTTTATCAACGATAGCCTTGTTGATAGCCTGCTCATCGTCTCTAGTCAAAGAAAGTTCTTTCAATGTCAGCTGTGATCAATTGTCAAAAGAAAGTCATGTAGCTATAAACATTGAGGCAAAGGAAGGAGATTTACTTGTACTGAATCTTTGCTCAAACCCGACAACGGGTTTCCAATGGTCTGAGTTTCCTACAATCAGTAACCAAAATGTTCTAAAACAAACTTATCAAAAGTTTAACGCCCCAGAAACAGGTAAAGTTGGAGCCTCTGGAAGTGAAGAATGGGGAATGCAAATTCTCAAGGAAGGGAATAGTACATTGATCTGGGAGTATAGCCGACCTTGGGACGGGGGCGAGAAAGCTGAATGGTCAGTGACAGCAACGGTTACCGCTGAATAGCCCCTTAAAAGAAGGTGGGTTTTATAAATGTGAAAAGCCGTTAACTCGCACTCTTGCTTTCTAAATCCAGCCTCTCTATTCTGATGCCATATCAGTAAGGTATTCAAAACAACATCCTATACAGGGGACAACGTATGAATTTTGGAAGCTTCATGGAATTTCATATACGAGAAGGTCACCCGCAAAGGGAAGCGTTTGAAGAATCGTTTTAACATGTATCGGTTGCGGAAGAACTAGGTCTAGACACTATTTGGCTAGCTGAAAGCCATTTCAGACCCAACCGATCCGTTCTCTCTGCACCATTGGTTTTAGCAGCTGCTATAGCAGGCAGAACAACAAAAATAAAAATCGGAACGGCCGTACACATTTTACCGCTCGGCAATCCTTTGCGGATCGCTGAGGAAGTAGCTACCCTGGATCATGTGAGTGGAGGTAGGTTCGAATTTGGCATTGGAAGAAGCGGTCTGCCAGAAGCATATAATGGCTACAAGATCCCCTATACTGAAAGTAGGGAAATATTCTACGAATCCATGGAAATAATTAGGAAAGCTTTCACAGAGGACACCTTCAGTTACTCAGGAAAATACAACAGTTACGACGAAGTGTGTTTAACACCAAAACCTTTACAGAAACCACATCCTCCTATGCGAATAGCAGCGACCACATCTGAAACCTTTACAACATTGGGCGAGATGGGAATTCCTATATTTGTAGGGGTAAGAGGGCTATCACTTTCAGATGTCGCTGAACAAGTCGTTCTTTACAAAAAAGCACTCAAACAATCAAACCAGTCAACCGGTAGCATACTCTTAAGAGTACCAGTTCATGTGGCGAGCAACACTGAAGAGGCTATGGGAAATTCTGAATCTAGCTTTATGAAGCAATTCAGGCGACTTGGGTCCCAATTAGGTAACAATTCAACGGCATCACTTAATACAGAAGGAAATACGAGTAAGAATCTTTCTGAAATAAATTGGTCAGACATCCAAGGGGAAAAAGTGGCAGTAGGAGACCCTGAAACTGTCATTAGGCAGCTTACAAAAATGATAGATGTTCTCAGTTTGGATGGAATAGCCGCAGAATTCAATGCAGGAGAGGAGATCGCCGCAGACAAGGTACAAGAATCACTTGAACTATTTTGTAAAAAAGTAATTCCAGCTTTACGTTGAAAAACGATAATCCAGGAAATTCTCACCCTTAACGTACTGTTTAATATGAGATCAGCTTCTACTTTTATAATCGGTTCAATTATTTTGATTATTTATTTAGTTTATAGATTTTTTGTCGCCTCAAATTAAGGAAAACAAATGTCCAGTAACGACTACACTTCAAAAGTCCCTAAATATATATTCTCGTCGACCCTTGAAGAACAGGAAAAAGAGCTTGCAAATAATCCCCTGATCTCGCGAATGTCTGAATCAAGAGAAAAATTATCCGCAGACAAATTCAGACCTATCTATCATTACGTCAATCCTGAGAGCACCTTAAACGATCCGAATGGTTTATGTTACTGGCAAGACAACTGGCATCTTTTCTATCAGGCATATCCACCGGAGGATCCCAGACAACATTGGGGACATGCCATAAGTAAAAACTTAATTAACTGGAGAGACTTACCATATGCCATATACCCAAACCCAGAGGAAAAATGTTTTTCTGGGGCCACCTTGGTGGAGAATGATCGGGTGATCGCCATGTACCACGGAACCGAGGTCGGCAATATGATAGCGATATCAAAGGATCCTCTATTACTTAACTGGGAAAAACTGACGGGACAGCCCGTTATTAAACTAAAAGATAAAGATGCACCACCGGAGCTTAGAGTATTTGATCCATGTATTTGGAAAAAAGGTCACTACTATTACTCCCTTTCTGGGGGCACTTTGCCTCATATCTCCTCCGGTCGAAGGACAAGAGCCAATTTCCTGCTTAAATCAGACGATCTAATAAATTGGGAATATCTTCATCCTTTCATTGAAGGTGACCATTTCACCTTAGTTGGTGACGATGGTGCTTGCCCATATTTTTGGCCTATAGGTGACAGGCATATTCTGTTATTTTTCAGTCACATGAGCGGTGGTCAGGCTTTAGTAGGTGACTATGATGAGGAAAGGGATAAATTCATAGTGACATCTCACCATGAATTTAATTTTGGCCCCTATGGACCTGCTGGAGTTCACGCTCCGTCTGCTACTCCTGATGGTAAAGGTGGAGTGATAACAATCTTTAATATGAACCCCGGAATGGATAACCATGGGTGGAATCAGATCATGACTCTACCAAGGCGACTATCCCTACTTGATCAGGATCCCATAGGGAAAGATATGCTATCTGTGGAACCTGCAGGGGATATTGAGTCTTTGAGAACAAACCACAAGGATATATCCAAGATGGAAATCCCTGCCAACCAAGAAATGGTGTTAGAAGAAATACAGGGCGACACTCTGGAAATAATGGCGGAGATCGAAACGAATGACTCTCCAATGGTTGACCTGACTGTCTTTAGATCTCCGGACAAAGAAGAATTTACCCGAATATCTTTCTACAGGAACAGAGGTTTTAGGAATTGGGAAAGGTATGAGGGATGGGAACCTGGCAAACGATTAGACGCTTCAGATAGCCTCATCTCTATCGATTCATCCTATTCATCCTTGTCTTCCGACGTACTATCACGAGCTCCCGAAACGGCACCGGTGTACCTGTCACCTGATGAAAACCTAAATTTAAGGGTATTTTTGGACAAAAGCGTATTGGAGGTTTTTGTTAACGGAAAACAATGTGTCGCAATGCGAGTTTACCCATCTAGGGCAGATAGCAAAGGTGTCTCGATAAGATCCCAAGGGACAGCAGCCACCTTGAAGAAATTAGATGCCTGGCAAATGAAAAGTATCTACGATTAATTAATCTCGAAAATTAACATATTGCAGAGGTTGATTAGTATCCATATTCCTTATAAAGGCTATGGTTTCTTGGAGTTCGTCTCGCTTTTTGCCAGATACGTGAAGTTCACTACCTTTTATCGATATCTGAACCTTCATTTTCGAGCCTTTTACAGCTTTATTTATATTTCTAGCTAATTCTTGATCTATTCCCTGTTTAATTGTTACTTCTTGTCGCAAAGAATCACCAGATGCATTTTCAGGTTTTCCAAAATCTAAAGCCTTAGCGTCAACTTTTCTGCTAGCAAAATTTTGCCTTAGTAAATCATGCAATTGAGTTAATTTCATATTGTCATCAGCGGTAATAGTCAAACTATTTTCATTTCGTTCGACATCACATTTGGTTCCCGCAAGGTCAAAACGTTGCCTAATTTGGCGCTTTACACCATTTACTGCATTATCTACTTCCATAAGATCTGTTTTTGAAACAACATCAAAAGATGGCACCTGATATATCCTCCAGTATTTTCAATCTCTAAATTAAAAGCCTATTTAGCTCAACACTCTCACCGGTTTTCCGTTTATGAATGCTGAGATGCATTCCACTGTATGCTCATAAAAAATTTTATATGTTTCCTCTGTCACATATCCAATATGTGGTGTAATTACAGTTCGGTTTGAGGTGATTAAAGGGTGATCGGAAGGCATTGGTTCCAAATCAAACACATCCAATCCTGCTCCTGCTATCTGAGCATTTTCCAAAACCTCAACTAAAGCTGATTCCTCAATAATAGGTCCTCTTGAGGTATTAACTATAAAGCTACTTTTTTTCATCAACTGAAGTTTAGAAGAATCGATAAGNCCCAGCGTTCTTTCACTGAGAACCGTATGAATACTAATGAAATCNGATTCTGACATTAAGGAATCTAGATCGACGTACCTGGCATTTTTNTCCTTTGCTTTCTCCTCAGTAAGGTTTTGACTCCAGGCGATTACATTCATACCAAAGGCNTTTCCATAGTTGGCGACCTGACCACCTAAGTTTCCNAGGCCTATCAGTCCTAGGGTTTTACCTTTCAAACCAACACCCAAAGTGGTCTGCCATACTCCATCCCTAACCGCCTCATTCTCTTCCGAAATATTTCTTGCTAAATCCAAAATTAATCCCCATGCCAATTCTGCCGTCGGGTAGGGAAGTCCATCTGTTCCGCAGACAATGACACCCAACTCATTGGCCGCTTCAACATCTATGGAAGCATTTCNCATGCCAGTAGTGATCAATAACTGTAGTTTAGGTAAGCGCTGCAATATTTCTCTCGGGAATGGAGTCCTTTCCCTCATAGCACATATAATCTCAAACTCTTTAAGTCTATCAACCAAGGGGTCTGGATCATGGATATGGTCATTGAAAATTGAGATCGTTGCTTTTCCTGCCAGTTCACTCCAGTTAGCACANTCAAAAGATACATTTTGATANTCATCTAATACAGCTATATTAATCATTGATGTCCTTTTGCGACTTTGAAATAAATTCATTCAGTCTTGTGGGCAGATTGTGATCCACCGATCTTACAGCAAATCTCAAAANTTCAGGTTTCTCCATCGGATGAACATCAGTTAAAACAAGCAATCTTTCCCCATTTGAGTCAGTGTATCTACTAGCAAGATATTCATTACTTACGTCGCCTTCACCAAAAGCATCTATCTGACCGGACAATAACTGGGATACTATCTCATCTTGTGATGGCACTTCTGGAATTATTGTTGCGCCAATTGGTTTATACCTTATATCTCCATCGATATGAGCGCTTGAAGTAGGAGTTACAACTATCTTTTTATCTCTAAAATCTTCAGGTGATTTGANAATATCTCTATCTGAACTTCGTATTAATAGTGATCTCGTGACCAACATATAGGGTTCACTCCACACTGCACTATCACCAAGTATCCTATCTTGATATTCCATCATTCCCGCAGCTGAAACATCACAAATCCCTTGCCCTGGAGTTTCCCATAGACCAGAGAAATCTTTCTTTAAGATTTTCACCCTTAAGTTCATTTCGGCCGCAAAATTTTTCAGAAAATCAATATCGGTACCCACAATTTCTCCGTCCTCTTCATAAGAAAAAGGGGCGAATTCTGTGTACGTGCATATAGTTAAAATCCCAGGCGTAATTGTTGCTATACGATTTTTTAAGTCTCCCAANTTAAGACCTTTATATATNAATTCCATTCAAAACTATCATAGTCATACTAGAATAACTTGGGCGTTGAGAATCTGTTAACNCTCGATCGGAAAACCAACTATNCTACCCCACTCTGTCCATGACCCGTCATATATCTGTGCTTTTTCTATTCCAAGAATTTCACTGATCGCAAACCAAGACAAAGTAGCCCGATGGCTCAACCTGCAATAACTCACAATGTTCTTATCAGATGACTTAGTAATTCCTACTTCTGAAAATTTTCTTTCAAGTTCCTCTTTAGAGATAAAAGTATCATCTCCATTCAATAACTCTCGAAAAAACAAGTGCACAGCACCTGGAATTCGCCCTTTCCTTTCAGCTCCGTGATCAAAGCCTCCTGGAGGACTGACCCTTTCTCCTCGATATTCCTCTGGTGATCTAACGTCGAGTAAAATGGTATCTTGATTATTGATCTTCTGGAGTACATCATCACGTCCGATTCTAGTTCCAGTCGAAGAATCTAACCTTCCGTTATCAACTGGTTCACGACTGAGACTCTCAGTTTCCAAAGGATTACCGTCATTAATCCATCGAGTCCGGCTCCCATCAAGGATTCTCACATCTTTCACCCCAGCCATCGTCATTACCCATAATGCATAAGTACCATATTGCACAGGGTCACCGCATATTACTAATGTGGAATCCGTCGAAACTCCTATTTCTCCAAGTCTGATGCTGAGGTCAGATGAACTCACGAATTCTCTATCAGTCTCATGCCACAATAGGTCCTTCCAAAAGGAAAAGATCGCTCCTGGAATATGTCCTTTCAGGTATTCCTTGGCCTCTGGATCAGAGGAAATTTCCAACACTGTTATAGAGGGATCATCCAGCCTCTCAATCAACCAAGAAGGGCTTACTAATTTTGGTGGAGTCTCTGGCATTGGAACCTTCCATAATTTACATTTTGTAGACATTTTACTAACAGGCTAACGATTATAGAAATCTTAAGCGATACTTTCAAAGGCTTTTAATTGGTATATGTAATTAGTATTATGGGGCTTCCTGATATAACTATCTAAACTTAAGAGGACCTAGATATGAAACTTGGTTTATTCCTTATGCCTTCCCATCCCCCAGAAAGGTCACCTTACGATGCCCAACAGTGGGATCTTAAATGTTTGAGAATGGCAGATAAATACGGACTTCATGAAGCATGGATAGGAGAACATTTCACGGCTCCCTGGGAACCGGTTCCGTCGCCAGACATCCTTATAGCACAGGCATTAATGCAAACCAATAACATTAAATTGGGTACTGGGGCTCATCTCTTGCCCTTTCACCATCCGATTGAACTAGCTAGTAGAGTAGCTTATCTAGACCATTTAGCCCAGGGCCGCTATATGTTTGGAATAGGTTCAGGAGGGCTTCAATCCGATCACGAATTATTCGGCGTGGATATGGAAAATGGGGAGCATAGAGAGAGAACCCGCGAATCTCTAGATATAATCCTTAAGCTGTGGGAAAACTTAGACGGACCTTTTGAATATAAAGGGAAATTCTGGGACATCAATATTCCGAACCCTGAAGACTACGCCTTTGCAAACCTCAGGCACCATATAACTCCCTTTCAGAAACCACATCCTCCAATCGGTGTCGCAGGGGCAAGTCCGGGTTCTGACACCCTTAAGATAGTGGGAGAACGCGGATATATACCGATGAGTCTCGGATTGAATGCTGTATATGTTGCTAGTCATTGGGATGCGGTTACCGAAGGTGCCGCTGCCGCAGGGAGGGAAGCTCCATCTAGAAGTGAATGGAGAATCGTTCGCGACGTGTGGGTAGCTGAAACCGATGAAGAGGCCAGACAAGGGGCTATAAACGGTATGCTTGGAAGAGCTTGGCGAGAGTATTTACGGCCCCTGTTTTCAGCGGGTGCATATCCATTCGTATCATTTATGAAGCACGACGAAAACATGTCTGACGATGATGTTACGATCGAATATATGATGGAAAACCTATGGATAGTAGGTTCACCTGAAACAGTTACAGAAAAGCTCCGAAATCTATATACAACTGTCGGTGGATTTGGACATCTTTTGTGGCTAACTTTCGATCATGCAGAAGATAGTGAGGCCTATGAAACGTCCATGCGGCTGATGGCAGAAAAGGTGATGCCTAACTTAAAGGACCTCACCGGAAATTAGCTAACCTCAGTTAGTTATTATTCCCTTCCAGTGAAGGCCGGCATCACTTCTTCGGCAAAAATACGTAGTTGTGATAAGTATTCGTCCCGAGGCATACCTTCTGGCCAATGAAGCATGATATTCTCCAACCCCGGATACTTTTCCTCTACCTCCTTGAGAAATTCAATCTGATGTGAGGGTGGTCCGCAAATCCACGCTTTTTGCTGAACCCCATCTTCAATCCTAGGGGTTCTAGCTGGTGCACCTGGAGTTCCCCAGACACGACCTTGTTCATCTGCATAACGAACAAATCCAAAAGGGGCAAACCATTTGAATCTCTCATCATGAAACGGTCTCAGTCTTTCCATAGCCTCATTTTCGTTGTCTGCTATGTAGAATCCTATGCCAAGGGCAAGTCCACTTCCCAAAACATTACCTCTACCATTTCTTTCACAAGCATCTCTAAACCTATGGAAAGCCTGTTCCACCAATTTTTCTCCGGTTAACGCAACCACACCGTTAAATCCCTTCTTAACAGTGAAATCAATACTACTTCCACTAACTACTGGCTGCCATGTCTCTACTGGCAGATTTTGCGGTCTAGGAACAAGAGTTATTTCCTTAAGGTCATATCCCCTATATGGAACATCAGGCGGAATATTGTAGTTCTTACCATGGTGGCTGAAAGATTCACTATTAAAGGCTTTAAGAATCACCTCTATCTGTTCTTCAAATAGCTCTCTATTGAGGTCATTGTCTATAACAGGCGAACCAAACGTTTCTACTTCGCGAGAATGATAGCCGCGTCCGACCCCAAATATCATCCTACCGCCAGTTAAAACATCTGCCATTGCGAAATCTTCAGCCAGTCTCAGCGGATGCCACATCGGAACAATATTGAAGCCACAACCAAACTTTAATCTCTCTGTTTTAGCAGCAAGATGGGTTCCCATCATAAGCACATTGGGAATACACTCATACCCTTCTCTTTGAAAATGATGTTCCGCCATCCATAGCGAATGATAGCCAAGCTCATCCATAAGAACAGCGGCTTTTTCAGCCGTTTCCATGGACTGAATCAAACGCTCATTCCTGTATCTTCTAGCATTGGCGGGAATCCCATCAAGTCCGACGTCTTCCAAATCTATGTTCCCAACATAAAAGACCGAAAAGTTCTTAATCATTCAGTACCTCTAAGATTCTTATTTAACACTTTCCCTCGAAACAATTTATGGATTCAGGTTTGGCGTTCCTTTATTGGTACCCAAGGACCAGGGGCCCCTATGGATGGTTTACAAACAAGACAGTCTCTAAAGCCTTCCAAATAAGCTTGCTGCAAAGATTCAAAATGTTTCCTGTTTTCAGGTTTTGTTCGCCTACCAGGGGGACAATTGACTCTACAAACAATTCCAGTTGTCATACAGGCGTTAAATTTAACGCTCATGATCCCAAAGTCCACGGGTTCCAACGTCTACGCCACCGTCAACAGCCAAGGTCTGTCCGGTTACCCAACCAGATTCATCTGATGCAAAAAACAACGCTGCATTGGCGATATCCTGGGGATAACCAGTACGGGCCAAATTAACTTCAGCATTTACCACTTTCCCATCGGGAAGTTTACCTCTAAACAAACCTGCAGCTATGGTATTCACTCTAATATTGTCACTATATAGTTCACCTGCCAGATTTTGCGACATTCCGATAATTGCACTTTTGGCAGCTCCATATGAAACATTTCCTGCCTGGCGAACATTGAAACTGGCAGCAACCGTTACTATTGATCCTCCTCCGTTGTCCCTCATAACAGGTTGAACAGCCTGCGCAAGGTTGTAAAGACTGTTCATCGTGTTGGAAACAGTACTATCCCAAAAAGCCTGGTCAATATCATCCAAGATGCGGGTAGGATCAAAATTACCACCAGCAGCAGCATATAAAACATCTATTTTCCCAAACTTGTCGACCACATCTTTCACAATTGAGTCCACTGCTGATCTTTCTGACAGATCTCCCGGAACTACTATCGCAGTTCCTCCAAGGCTCTCTATTTGACTTGCTGTCTCATTAAGACGGTCTTCCCCTCTCGCTGAGAGGGCCGTTTTGGCTCCTTCCTGAGCGAACAATCTAGCAGTCGCTCTACCCATTCCTTGTCCGATCCCCGTTAGCAATGCCACTTTATTTTCTAATCTCATATTTTCACCAGTTATCTTATTGATATGTTAAAAGGGTTTACCACGCCAGAACTATATGTTTAAGATTGGAAATCTACAACTCTGATAAATCGATCAAGCCCTAATAGAAAACCTTGATGGTCGATATGGGTCCAAATCAGCATTAGATATTCCGGTCGTTATTTCCAGGGCTGCCAGAGCACCTACTAAGGGAGCAAGAGTCACTCCACTGTGCATCAGGGTTAAATATATATTGTTGTTAGCCGGAGAGGAGCCTATTACTGGAAGACCATCCTCTGGCATAGGCCTAAAACCTACCGGCACTCTAATTGCATCAACTCCTGAAAGTTGATTGAAATGAAGGGAGGCTCTTTGAATCAGCTTATCGGCATATTCCTGTGAATCGTCCTCTGCTTCACTCTCCTGATCACCTGCACCAATCATAACGACGCCATCTGTGCTTTGCCTGATATGTAATTCTTTTTCTTCTTTACTAAGAGCTGGCAAATATATTGTGGACAAAGTTTTTATAAAGGAGGGTAGGGGGTTCGTTTTGACGACCACCCCAGGACTCCTCCTTTGAGGTAAATTAATGCCAGCGGTCAGAGCTAAACTTGTCGAATCCGTACCAGCTGCTATTACTACCTTATCGAATTCCATGTGCCCATCCGAAGAGTGTAGTAAAACTTTGTCACCGTCTTGAGAAATCGATTCAACCTCAGTGCCAATATGAAGTTTCCCGCCAGCTGCATCGATCTGATTCATGCAGGCTTCTGCCACTTTAACAGGCAAAACGTGTCCTTCCTCACGAGTGTAAATACCAGTATGGAATTGCCCAATTTCTAGGTTGGGTTCAAGCTTGGAGAGCTCCTCCGATGATATTAACCGTGCTGAATATCCCCACGAGTTAAGTCGTTCGCACTCAGAAGCCAGCCTTTTACCTTCATCAGGATCCGAACAGTAAGTGATGTTACCGCCCCATCTGAGTCCAATATCTTCATCCAAATCTTCAGCAAATCTAGGCCAACGATCCATCGAACGATAGTTTAAATCGAAATAATGGCGTGGTTGTTTAGAAAAGGCATTGATCCAGGCAAATGAATGACCACTCGCACCCGATCCGGGCTCATTTTTATCAAATACAGATACATCCATCCCGCATTGGGACAAATGGAAAGCTACCGATGCACCTACAATTCCTGCACCAACGACCGCAATGTTTTTATTTGTCATGAGTTAAATTTAGATCCTGACACCTAGCGCATATGGAATTTTTATAGCGAAA
>PBWI01000037.1 GCA_002728195.1 Chloroflexota bacterium | reverse complement strand
CACTTCCTATTTGACTGAAAATGATCAGTTTTTTTCTTGAAAAACGATCTGCTAAGGCCCCTGCAAGAGGAGCTACGACAGTCATTGGTAAAGCGAATGTTAGAGTGACTAAGGTGAGTGCCAAGGGAGAATCGTCCGTCACTCTCAAAACCAGCCAACTTCTAGTTATCATTTGCATATTCATTGCCATGAAAGACACAAATGACCCTATCCATAGCCAACGAAAATCCTTGTAAGAAAGAGTCTCAAGCATGTTTGAGAATTTTAGCCTTGCAGAAGGTTTGGGTTCCGTTCCGGCTTTAGTTATGTCTTTAGGTTGGGTCATTACGAGTTAAAATAAAAAGGTTGGCATGTTTATCAGCTTGATTACATTTCAATTATCGCATTATTAGCCTAGAGGAGCGCTTTATTTATGGTTTCTGAGTCCCGTCCACCTTTGTGGTCAAAAGATTTTGTTTTAAATCTCGTGGTAGCACATCTTCTACTAGCTGGTTTTTTCTCACTTTTCATGGTTGTTCCTGGCTTCATCGATAAACTGGGAGGCAAAGAATGGGAAATTGGTGTAATTATCGCGACCTTTGGATTAGCGGGGGTTATTATTCGACCTATGGCGGGTAAATGGATATTAAAATCCGGTCCAAAGAAGGTAATAATATGTGGGATTTTAATATTTGTTGGCACGACCGTTTTATATATACCGCTTCCAAGTGAATGGTGGATCGTCCCCGTTCGAATGGTTCAGGGAGTGGGACTTGCNATAGCACCGGTAGCCACTAGTACCGTGGTTGCAAATTTAGCTCCAGAATCACGACGTGGTGAAGGAATGTCTTACATGGGTAATTCTATTTCGATAGCCCAGTTATATGCACCACCAATTGGTTTTTTTATTGCAGATAGCTTTAGCTTCTCTCTTGCATTCATAGTTGCATCTGCGTTTGCTTTAGTATCTTTTTTTGTTTGTATGGCTATGTCTGACTCTAAAATAAGAATGCCTGTAACTGAAGAGGAAAATCANGATTCACAAGCACCTTTAATAAGTAGGGCGGCNATATTCCCCACTATCATATTTTTAACATACGCTTTTACTATGGCTCCTGTAAGTACATTTTTACCAATGCTGTCCGAGGTAAGAGAATTAGGTGTTAACCCTGGGTTCTATTTTTCTATANTGTCAGGCATGACAATGATCACCACCCTAGTAAGCGGACGTATAGCTGACAAGTTTGGAAGGTCTGCAGTAATTGTCCCTGGATTAGTATTGGTGTCTGCCGCTATGTTCATGTTGTCGGGAGCCTTCGATTCTAGCCTGTTTTTTGGAGCGGCATTTTTGCATGGCATTGGTTATGGTCTTATATACCCTGGGATAAATTCTTTGGTAGTGGATCGAGTTAAACCTAATGAGAGAGGTTCGGCAATAGGGACCTTGCAGCAAGCCTGGGATATAGGCGCTTCAGGAGGAAATTTCATCGTTGGNCCGATAATCGGAGCTTTAGGGGTTGGTTCAGGATTTGTTGTCGTCGGACTTGGGGCAGCGACTGGGATGGTCGGGTTTGTTACGGGAAATCGGAAGTCACAATAATCTTGATAGACCTTCTGAAATCCACTAAGTACAATGCACAAACAAATTTGGATAGCTGACTCAANGTAGATCAACAGCCNTTAGGAGTGGACTAATGAACGGAGAGGAATTAAGACAAAGAACTAGCGCTGGCGGTATTGTTTACGGGACTATGCTTAGTATGGGTCGTAACCCGAGGTGGACCCAGAGTATTTCTGCCTTCGGCTTAGATTACGTGATAATAGATACGGAGCATGCACCTAGAAGCCGTGCTGAAGTTGCAGATTTCTTAGCCGCTTTCAATTACATTGGAGTAGTTCCGATCGTTAGAATTCCAATTCCTGCTTCACATTACGTCACCATGTACATTGATGCAGGTGCGCAGGGGATACTTGCTCCTTACTGTGAAACAGTAGAGCAAGTAAAAGAAGTTGTCGCCGCTGCGAGGTGGAGACCACTCAAAGGAGCATTGGCGGAAAAAGCGGTGGATACAGGTGAGTTGCCAAGTGAAGCAACAAAGACTTATTTAGAGAATCGGAATAAGAATAATGTCTGCATAATTGGGATAGAGAGTGTCCCAGCGATAGAAAATTTGGAAAATATACTTAAGGTAGATGGTATCGATGCAATATTTGTTGGTCCAAACGATCTTACAATAACTTTAGGCATACCAGATCAGTATGATCATCCTGAATATGAGGCGGCCTTACGCGAAATCATTGCTAAAAGTCAGGCAGCAGGGAAACCGGTGCTAATTCACCATCAAACAGTTTCATTGACNCAAAAATGGCTTAGAGAAGGGGCCAGGTTTGTTCTTTATTCTAGTGATGCACGTACGATGCACAATGGTTATCGTGAAGAGTTTGGAGAAATTAAAGCTTTAGGACTGGAACTTGGGGGAGAATCCTCAGATGATATCGGTGAATCAGAAGAAATAATNTAGGAGAGTAGGCTAATGAGTTGGGATTTTATAGCTGTACAAGGACCTTTTGGNGGGACTAGTGAAGGTCCAGCGTGGGATGGGGAATTTCTTNTTTTTACCCATATTCCNGATAGTAAGATTTATAAATTTGATCCTAAGACTAGTACTACTCAGGTCTTTAGAGAAAATACCAATTGTGCCAATGGATTAATGTTTGATGCGGATGGGAAGTTATATGCTTGCGAAGGAGGGGGAAGAAGAGTTGTAAGATACGATGGTGATTCCACNACGGTACTTGCAGATTCTTNTCAAGGTAGTAAATTCAATGTACCCAACGACCTTGCGATAGATCCTGAAGGAAGGGTTTGGTTTACAGATCCATTTTATGAAGGAGCTGGTGGTGCATGGAGTGAAGATAGGTCTAATAAGGAATTAGATCATGATTCTGTATACAGAATAGACCTGAAGGATGGGAAATCAACTNCGGTCACTAGAGTTACAGAGGATACCACTAGGCCAAATGGATTACTTTTCTCATTGGATTTCAAGACCTTATATGTGGCTCAAAGTGGACGTTTAGNGGATGAGAAAAGACAGTTAAGAGCCTATCCAGTTAACTCGGATGGATCCTTGGGACCTCATGAAGTAATACATGATTTTGGTGAACACCGGGGAATTGATGGCATGGTTCTGGATGTTGAGGGAAATATCATTGCCACAGCGGGGTATAAAGCTGGCGGACCAGGTCCAATGATTTATGTTTTTTCAGCCTCAGGAGANGTACTGGAAACCCATCCGACCCCATTTGATCGACCGACAAACTGCTCGTTTGGTGGGGAAGATCTGTCAACTTTATACGTTACTACGATCGATGGATTCTTGCTGCGAGCATTTACGGAAAGGCAGGGCCGGCTTGCATATCCACACTGATCCATCTGTGAAGAAGATAGGAGTTTATTAATTTGAAAGCCGACGTAATAGTTATTGGTGCCGGAATAGCAGGTTGTTCTGCTGCCCTTCATCTATCTGAAGCTGGGGTAGAAACATTGCTTTTGGAAATGGGTGAAGTGTCAGGTGAGGCATCAGGTGTAAATATGGGAGGGCTTGGAGGAACAGGATGGGGGACCTCTCCCGGGTTACAAGAATATTTAACTATGGGAAGCTTAAATATTTTTAAAAGACTTCAGATGGAATTGGGTTTCGATTTAGAATTTAGGCAATCTGGGTCTTTTACAGCGATACATAACGAAGATCAATATGCATTCGCTCAAAATCGAGTGCTGGAGTCACAAAAAAATGGCTTTAACCTTCAATTACTTAGTTCTTATGAGGCGAAGTCCATAGAACCTGAATTGAGTATGGATATGCTAGGGTATGTTTATACTCCTACGAGGGGACAAGCTGATCCCTTGAAAACAACCCGCGCGTTTGGAGAAGCAGCTGCCCAGGCAGGGGCAAATATTCACACAAATACGATGGTGATCGGACTCAGGAGTAACCAAGGCATATGGGAAGTGGAGACCAATAAAGGTATATATCAAGGTCAGTCTGTGGTGATTGCGGCTGGAGCCTGGTCAAAAAATATTGGTGAAATGGTAGGGGCCAACATTCCTATAGAACCGGTGGTTGGGCAGATGTGGTCTACTGACCCATTACCGCCACGAGTTTTTAGCACGATATCTTCTTTTGAATCGAGTTTTCACTGGAGTGAGAATCTATACGTTGATGATAAATCTCCCCCTGAACTGACTCATTTGGGAGAAGAAAGAGTAACAAGACATCTTTATGGGAGACAGCGAAAAAGTGGGGAAATAATTTTTGGTGGGGATCGTAGAAACGCGGGGTTCAATAAAACTTTAGATGCGTCTGGATTAGAAGTTAACAAAGGNCACGCGACTGAAGTACTTCCATTACTTTCAGGACTACCTATTTCAACTACATGGTCGGGATTGATGCCATTTTCAAAAGATGGAAAACCTGTAATCGGACGTATACCCGGGAACGAAAATTTATATGTGGTAACTGGGTTATGCTCTTCCGGATTTGGTCGCGGACCGGGTGCCGGAATGTTGGTAGCCGACCTAGTTTCTCGTTCTGAATCTCATCCTGTGTTGNCTGAATCAGACCCAGCTAGATTTATTTCGTAGACTGCGCTATCGAAACTCAAATATAATTCACATTAGATTTGATATTTTTTGAACTAAAGGTGTGTGAGTCATGACTAATGAAAGCATAAAAATTGGACTTATTGGAGCAGGTGGGAATACAAGGCTTCGGCATATCCCTGGTTTTAATGAGATGGAAAATGTTGTCATAGATAGCGTCTGTAATAGGAGTATGGCTTCAGGGCAGAGAGTCGCCGATGAATTCGGCATAGAAAAGGTTTACGATAACTGGATAGATGTTATGGAAGATCCAGATAACGATGCAGTGTGCATCGGTACCTGGCCATATATGCACTGTACTTTGGTTTTAGCTGCNNTAGAGAACGGGAAACANGTACAAACCGAGGCTAGGATGGCCACAAATGCTGCAGAGGCCCATATAATGCTCGAAGCCTCAAAGAACTTTCCCGACCTTGTCACTCAAATAGTCCCTGCGCCACACACATTGAACGTTGATAAAACCATTAAAAGTTTAATCAAAGATGGGTATTTGGGAGATATTTTGTCAGTAGATGCTGCCATAACGCAGGGGGGATTTGTAGACAAAGACAAACCATATCATTGGCGTCAGAGTCGCGATTTCAGCGGTTATAACATTATGGGATTGGGTATTTGGTACGAAGCTTTAATGCGGTGGATAGGGCCTGCTGCTACAGTTCAAGCAATTACTCGGATAACAGTTCCTCAGAGGCCAGATGATAATGGTAATTTGCAGGTCCTGTCTATCCCAGACCATGTTGAAATACTTTGTGAAATGTTTAGTGGTCCGGTTTTGCATATCAGGTTTAGTGACGTCCTTGGTCATGCCCCAGGAAATGGTGTGTGGATTTATGGAACAGAAGGCACTTTGCACGTGGATGCTTCCAATCAAGCANATNTTAAATTGTTTGGTGGTAGAAAGTCGGATTCTGGTTTATCTGAGATTTCAATAAAGCCGGAATTAGGTGGGGCATGGAGAGTTGAAGAGGAATTTATCAATGCCATCAGAGGTATAGAAGAAATAACTCATACATCGTTTCAAGATGGGGTTCGGTATATGGAATTTACTGAAGCTGTTACTCGTAGTTCTCAATCTGGGGAGAAAATTTATCTTCCGCTTTAATTATTAATTGGGAGTATATAAACATGCCTTATAACTATCAGGATTTAGCTTCAACGACTTTGCCAGCTGAAATAGAAATGCCTCCAGGGTTGAGGGAGGACGCAGATTATATATTCTCAGTGACTTATACGGACCCAGATGCCATGGCTTTAAAGGAATTTGCGGAAGCAGCNGCGATAGNAATTGAAAGAGATGGGAAAGACCTGGGTACATACCCTCCGCCTCAAGGTCATTCAGGGCTTAGGGAATTTATTTCCTCTGAATTATCTGCGAATAGAGGNTCAGAGATTTCGCCGGAGAATATTTTCTTGACTAGCGGAGCTGGCGGAGCATGCCAGGTGTTTGTGGATTCATTTATAAATCCTGNTGATGTGGTAATGATGGAGGAATTTTGTTACCACGGTAGTCTAAATATGTTTTTAAAAAAAGGAGCACGTCCTTGCCATGTTGCAATGGACCAGGACGGAATGATTCCAGAGAANCTAGAAGAAGCTATAAAAGAAAATATTGAGGANGGAAATAAGCCTAAACTCATCTACACGATTTCGGTTTATCATAACCCTACCGGAGCCACGATTAGCTTAGAAAGAAGAAAGAAAATTGTGGAGATATCGAATAAATATGAGATCCCAATAGTGGAAAATGAATCTTACGCGGATTTCCATATTGATGGCCCTAACCTTCCACCGGCTATGATTGGGCTGGATGCTGATGAAGGTGTTATGCATATTTCTGCNTTCACCAAATTGATGGGTTGCGGATTGAGATTGGGATTTGGTGCTTTCCCTGAATCCGCTAGAGACTCCTTGGCAAAAGTTGGATTTGGATTGGCACCAAGCCACCTAACCTCTATGGCAGTCCATGAGTACTTGAAAGACAATAAGTCGGCATATGTATCCGGAGTGTCAGCTTCTTTGGCTAGAAAAAGGGATGCTATGTTGAGATCACTGGGGGAATATTTTCCACCAACTTGTACCTGGACTGAACCTCAAGGAGGGATGATGATTTGGATGAAACTTCCGGAAGGTACCAACACTTGGGATATTTTGGAGAAAGCTGTTGCAAAAGGTGTCAAATACAACCCTGGTCCAATATTCAGGGCAGACAGAGGCGGAGGTAATCACTTAAGGTTAACGTTTAGTCACCATACTCCTGAAGAAATAGAGAAAGGAATAGCTATTTTAGCCGGGGTTTTTGAAGGAGAGGGGGTCATATAAATTGGAAGAATCAACAGACCTAAGTATTGAAGAAATCAAACAGATATCTGTACTTACTAGGATTGCAATGACCGAAGATGAGTTGGATTTGATGCGAACACAAATGAGTGCCATTNTGGACAGCGTGGCAATTCTCAACGAAGTCGATACGGAAAATGTAGAACCCACTGGTCATTCTGTGGATATTAAATCAGTTATGAGAGATGACGAGAAACGAGATTCTTTGACCCAGGATGAAACCCTTTTAAATGCTCCGCAAANGGAAGGCTCATTTATTAGGATTAAGGCAGTTTTGGAATAAGGGAATGCTTGTTTAATATGGGATTATCAAACCTGGTAGCTATTACTGCATCAGAAGCGCGTCGGCTTCTAGATGATAAGGAAATTTCTTCAGTTGAGCTAACGAAAGAACATCTTAAAAGAATCAGTAATACTGAAAAAAATATTGATGCGTATGTAACTGTTACTGAAGATAAGGCCTTGGAAGAAGCGCAACTGGCAGATGAAAGAATTGCCGCTGGAACACAGACAAATCTCACGGGGATTCCAATGCAATTAAAAGATAATATTTGCTATTCTGGGATTCCTACGACCTGCTCTTCCAAAATGCTTGAAAATTTTATNCCCCCGTTTGATGCTTCAGTTTCTTCATTGTTGAAGANTGAGAATTCTGTTTTGCTAGGNAAAGGAAACCTAGATGAGTTTGCCATGGGATCTTCGACTGAAAATTCGGCATTGAAATCAACAAAAAACCCGTGGGATACCTCTCGGGTTCCAGGTGGGAGCAGTGGAGGTCCTGCAGCAGCAGTTGCAGCCTCAGAATGTGTTTTTTCACTTGGTTCAGATACAGGAGGTAGCATCAGGCAACCTGCTTCTTTATGTGGTGTGGTTGGAATGAAGCCCACCTATGGTTTGGTCAGTAGGTTTGGACTAGTGGCCTTTGCGAGTTCATTGGATCAAATTGGGCCATTAACAAAAANCGTGGAAGATAGCGCAATGGTCTTGCAGTCAATAGCAGGATACGACCCTAAGGATTCTACATCTTTGAATGTGGAGATACCCGACTATAGAGCTAACCTTTCTACAGATTTGAAAGGTTTTCGCATTGGTGTTCCGAAAGAATATTTTGTGGAAGGTATTAACTCGGAAGTTGAAAAATCAATCCTCGATGCGATAACTGTTTTGAAGGATTTAGGCGCGGAAGTCAAAGAGGTTTCGCTTCCTCACACGAAATATGCCCTTGCTGTCTATTACATAATTGCACCTTCTGAGGCCTCAGCTAATTTATCTAGATATGATGGGGTNAAATATGGGTTTTCGGAAAAAGATGCAGAAACTATGTGGGCGGGATTAGAAAATACTCGATCTAATGGGTTCGGGCCTGAGGTAAAAAGAAGGATTATGCTGGGGGCCTATGCATTGTCTGCTGGGTACTATGACGCTTTTTATTTGAAAGCACAGAAAGTCAGAACCTTGATAAGACAGGAGTTCGAAATGGTGTTCAAAGAAGTCGATNCGTTGGCGATGCCAACCTCTCCTACAACCGCGTTTAGGATTGGAGACAAAATTGATGATCCCTTGCAAATGTATTTGAATGATATATTCACAATACCTGCAAATATAGCAGGCATACCAGGGATCTCTGTCCCAGCCGGATTGGTCGATGGCCTGCCAGTGGGCCTTCAATTTATGTCAGGAGCGTTGCAGGAAACAAACTTGTTTAAGGNTGCTTANGCTTATGAGCAGGCGACAGAATGGCATAAACAATCAGCTGCTATTTAGGATGCCGCCTAATGCAAGATTCAGATGACATTTCAATTGGAATCGTTGGTCTTGGTGAATGGGAAGTGCCATCCGATCAAATCGGCAGGGGATTAATATTACAGACCACCAGGGGCCATATAAAAACTATAGTTCATCATGATCCCCAAAAACCTGNTCATAGAGGTGTTATATGGGTAGGAGGTGCAAGAGGGGGACTTGATGGTCCTGCAAAGGGGTTATATAAGGCTTTAGGCAAAGATTTAGCACCAGGAATCACTTCCTTAAGAATAGATTACAGAGAGGCAGGGGAGCTAACAGAGTGTGTGATGGACACACTGGCGGGAGTCTCTTTTTTATCNGGTACAGGACATACCGATATAATCCTAGTGGGTCATTCCTTCGGAGGGGCAGTGGTAATAAAATCAGCCCCTTTTTCGNAAAATGTTAAAGGTGTTATAGCNTTATCTAGTCAAACTTTTGGGGCTACTGANGTGTCAGATGTGTCACCAAGACCNCTTCTNCTTATTCANGGAGAAGANGACGTCGTTTTGTCTCCNCAATGTTCACAAACTATATTNGATTGGGCAGAGGAACCAAAAGAGGCTNTTTTTATGCCNGCAACTGGACATGGTTTGAGAGAAACTTCAGAAGAAGTGACGACCCAGGTTAAAACTTGGATACTTGACCACCTATACTTACCTGGAGATATTCCGCAATAGCATGACTGAGATGGTTGGGATATACTCGGGTTTGCTTTATTTGAGATCAAATTAATATTTATATTCAATGGGAGAATTTCTGAAATGGGAGAACTTGACGGAAAGGTAGCAATAATTACTGGGGCAGGACGATTACGGGGTATAGGTCGGGCAGCAGCGGAAGCTTTAGCAAAATTAGGTGCAGACGTTGTTGTCACAGGTACGGGACGGAATCCAGATACGTTTCCAGATGATGAAAAGGCGATAGGCTGGAATGATATTGAGACTGTAGCGGAACGAGTAAGAGCAATTGGTCGCCGCGCACTTCCCTTGGTAGTGGATGTTACGAATAGAGCAGATGTAAAAAGGATGGTTGATGAAACCATCAAAGAATTTGGACGTGTGGATATTTTGATTAATAATGCAGCATATGCGAGGGCAGAAGATCGGACTCCTATACTGGATCTCAACGAGGATACTTTTCAAAGAGTAATGGATATTAAAGTTACAGGGACATTTCTTTGCACTAAAGCTGCGATTAAACCAATGATTGATCAGAGTGAAGGTGGAAAGATAGTGAATATTTCATCAACCGCTGGTAAGCGAGGCTCGGCAAATACGCTAGCTTACAACGGAGCTAATTTTGCTATCGTCGGAATGACTCAATCAATGGCAAAAGAACTTGGACCTCATAATATCAATGTGAACGCAGTGTGCCCGGGTGCTGTCGACACTCACAGGATGGATATTCTGGGTAGAGGTGATACTTGGAGTAATATGGCCGACACAACCCCGATAGGTCGAAACGGTACAGACGAGGAAGTGGGGGATTTCTGTGCTTATTTATGTACTGAAGCTGCCTCATGGATTCATGGACAGTCTATTAACCAGAACGGCGGGACGGTAATGGAGCATTAAAAATGCATTGGATTTCGTTGACCGGGCTTGGGTAGGTTGCTAGACTTTTCTTCCTGTCATTGAAATTAAGGGCGGTTAGCTCAGTGGTTTAGAGCGCTGCGTTGACATCGCAGAGGTCATAAGTTCGACTCTTATACCGCCCACCATGATTATTGTTCACGCCTAA
>PBWI01000036.1 GCA_002728195.1 Chloroflexota bacterium | reverse complement strand
CCTATTTACAGTGGTTTTTGCTGCACCGTCTGGTAGTTGTCCAACATGTTCTGGTTTGTGCCTCATCAATAAGAAAATGGGCAGAGATAGTGGAATGGAAACCAAGCCTATTATTTTATAAGCTGTTCTCCATGAGTAGGTTGTCGCAATGGCGGTTATCACCTGAATATTTATGGATTCACCGATTATTCGGTTTAGAGAGGTAATACCCATAGCGAAATTTCGCTTTTTCTCAAAGAAATTTACAGCTACTGTACGGGGAATAAGATTTTGTAAATTTGGTCCAGCAATAGCACGTACCACAATATAGGCTGTGAAAAAGTGCCATAACGAGTGACTATTGGAAAAGTAGATAGTTCCGAGGCCAACCATTAATGATGCAAGGAACATCATCCATCTGGGACCGAATTTATCTACAAGTTTTCCTATAAAAGGCATCGTCAATCCAGATGTCCATGTTCCAAGAGTGGCTGCTAACGCTATTGTTTTCCTATCCCATCCAATATCCCCTGCAATCAAATCCTGAATTCCGCCAAATACTGTTTGTGCCACTGAAGTAGCTATTAATGCACCAATGGACGCGGTACCCAAAACAATCCAGCCATAGAAGAACGGTGGAGAAGGGTGCCATCGGTATATGCTTTTTGCTAAATCTTTCAAGGAAAGCTCTTATTTATTATGGTTTTAATAAGTAACCTAGTACAAAATCTAATTTTAATACTTCTTCTTGATAATATTTCGCTGCCTCAATATATTTGAAAAAGGAAATGGAATCAGAGATGTATATGGAGAATTCTTAGAAAAGGAGAAATATAAATGACATATGAATTTATAAAATATGAAGCTTCTGACGGAATAGGTAGAGTTACATTAAATCGCCCTGAGAAACTTAATGCCTTAAGTCCACAGTTACAAGCTGAGTTAATTGAATGCTTAACTGATGCAGATGAAGATCCGGACATTAGAGTCATCACACTAAGAGGCGCTGGGCGTGCTTTTTGTGCTGGATATGATATTACGCCGCCTCAAACAGATGAAGATAGGGAAATTACGAAAGCGAGACGAGGTAATATCAGGTCAGATATGCAAAGGTTACAAAAAACCGCCAGGTTGATGACCTCAATATTTGATCTAAGTAAACCAGTTATAGCAGGTATACACGGTCATGTGATTGCAGGTGGTACCGATTTGGCCCTGCATTGCGACATCATTATCGCAGCTGATGATGCCAATATCGGTTTTCCACCGGTCCGCTCTATGGGAACGCCTCCTACGCATATGTGGACTTATATGGTTGGTCCACAATGGGCAAAATGGTTTATGTTAACGGGAGAAACTGTATCTGGGCAGGAAGCCAGTGATATGGGATTAGTATGGAAGTCTGTTCCTGCAGAAGGGTTGGAGGCAGCGGTGGAGGATTTGGCCAGAAAAATGGCAAAAATCCCGTGGGAAATGTTGGCGGCAAACAAAAGTATAGTTAATAAAGCGCTAGATCTTATGGGTCGCAACATGATGCAGGTCATTGCAGCAGAAACAGACGCTGTTTCTCATCAATCTCCAATTGTTAAGGAGTTTAACCAAATTTCAAGTGAGCAAGGACTAAAGGCGGCTCTTGAATGGAGAGATAGACCGTTCAGGGAATAATATTTGCAAGGAGTTAAAAAATGCCAAGTAAAGTACAAGAGGCGGGTGCTCTTCTATATAGAGAATATCGAGAAAGAAAACCTTTTTCCTTGATGAAAACTGAACTGGCTCCCACCTCAGAGTTGGAGGCCTATGATGTACAAAAGGAATTCATGCTTTTACGGGCTCAAGATGCTGGAGGATACGCTGGCTACAAAATAGCTTATACCACTAGGGTGATGCAGGAACGAGTTGGAGCATCTGAACCAGTATTTGGAAGAATATTATCTGATTCAGTACATCAATCCCCGGCGTCGCTTAANGCTAAAAACTACGGTAATCTGGCTGTCGAATGTGAAGTGGCGGTAAAAATGGGGTCTAATCTGGAAATAAAGGGTGAAGGCCTGGATAGAGATTCTATATTTGAAGCTATTGAATATTTACAACTGGCTTTCGAACTTGTAGATATTAGGCAATCTCTAGCAGAGAACTCTTTGATTCAATCAATAGCAACTAATATTCATGGCGCAGGTGTCGTATTGGGGGAACCTATCAGAAACTGGCGTGAATTGGACATCCCTTCTGCCACATGCGAATTAGAACTTGATGGAGTGTTGGCAGGGACGGGTCGCGCATCAGANGTAAATGGACATCCTGTGGAGCCAATGGTATGGATTGCGAATGCTGTAAATTCTATGGGTGGACTTTTGAAAAAAGAGGATATTGTAATAACAGGCAGTATGATTCCTCCTATTGAGGTTAAGGCCGGGGTAACAGCCAGCTTGAACATGGATTTATTGGGCAGCATTACCTTGGAANTTGAATAGGACTTAAGATCACTTTTTATAAATACAGNATTAAGGTGGAACCCGATGTTTGATTTGTCAGACAGAGTTGCTATCGTGACCGGAGGAGCGCAGGGGGTCGGTGGAGGAATTTCGAGGACTTTGGCTAAGGCAGGCGCCAAGGTTTTGATAGCTGACATTGATATTGATATGGCTAGGTATACTGCAGAAGCTATATCTAGAAATTCAGGTATTGCAGATGCCCTGAAAGTTGACGTAACTTCATATGAAGATTTAAAAAAGATGATACAAACGGCCAGTGATCTCTGGGGGAAGCTAGATATTTTGATAAATAATGCTTATGCGGCCGCTGACGGTCAGCAAGGGGGAGCATTGGAAGTTACAGAGGAAAGGTGGGAGAGTGATATAAGAGCATTAGTTACTTCGGTGTACGCTGGGTCTAAATATGCGATTCCGTTGATGCAGGAAACTGGTGCGGGTTCAATAGTAAATATATCTTCTGTCCATGGGTTTTTGGTCGCGAAGAAAGCTTTAACATATGAAACGGGTAAAGCAGCTGTCATAGCAATGACCAAACAAATGGCCGTTGACTATGGGTCGTCCGGAATTCGGGTAAACGCTATCTGTCCAGGCCATATTGTTACAGAGCGAATAATGGAAACGGTCTGGAAAAACAACCCGTCAGGGTTGAAATTCTTTGAAGATCAATATCCAGTTGGCAGAACGGGTGTCCCGGAGGATATTGGCAATGCGGCTACATTTTTGTGTTCAGACGAGGCATCCTTCATAACTGGTCATGCTTTGCCGGTTGATGGAGGATTGACCATCCAACTACAGGAGAATTTTGGGGTTCAGCAAGTTCATTACTACATGGATAATACAGATACTGAAATGCCTTACAAAAGATAGTTAGCAATAGCGGGTATTTAAGGGGCGTCTGGGCTATTTTAAGATTAGAATTGATCACCTATCCAGGGTTTTGAACCAGAAAAAACCAGCGATGCTTTAGCTAGTTCTTCATTTGTTCCGCTGAGCAGTCCCATATTTTTGACTTCAAAGGCGCTGAGATAACTAGTGTATAGAGGTGCAAGACCGCGGGGGCCTAAGTTTAAGCCAGAAGATTCTGACTTACTCACTTTACCTTTCCCTTCTGAAATTTCAATTTTCCAATTACCTGAGTTTTGCGGCAGGATCGGGTCTTCATAGTTTAGTGTAAAGGACATTTCGATGTCTTTAGGATAGCCTCTAGATTCGAGGGCTTTTTTGATGTTAACTATTCTTAACATCCAATCCCTTGCATAGGAAATATCCACTTCCTGTTCTTCCATAAGAAGCCGAATCGGATCATTGGGAGGGCCGTTCCAGGAAATAGTGTCAATTACAGTTCTATGATCATAGAAAAAACGGAGTAGTCTTTCGGCACATTGGGAGTTTAGAGCTACCATATCTCTTATTCGGATGTGATCGGCGGAACGGGCTTGTTGAAAATTTACGTATCCAACAGCTTTATCTCCATCCATCACAACATAATGAAATACTTTTCGGCCCTCAGTTTCCAAAATAAGATCCCACAGAACCGAACCGCGATCAAGATTTCCATTCCCTGATGCAGCCCTTTCGTTGTATAGGAGGTAGGTTTCTTCTCGGTCACCGGCCTTGGTTTCAATAACGTCCAGATCATTGAGAGAAGATTTCATATCCTTCACTTTGGTTTCGTAAGTAAATTTTGTACCAGACCTTTCATACCCAAAAGAACGATAGACTCGAGTGCTTGAAGGGAACAAGGTAGATATCGGTATTCCAGATTCGTACATTTCGGCAAGGGAGTTTCTCAGAAGCACTGAAGCCGCTCCAACACCTCTGCCCTCAGGTGCAACCCCTACTGAAGTCACAGCACCAGTTCTAACGATTTTTCCTCCAAACCATTGACCCATATCTATTATTCCCATACCCCCAAGAATTTTACTGTCGGATTTCACAGCTCTGAAACGTTCATGCCCTACATGTTCGTTCCAACCTGGTTGAGCATGCCTATGAAGCGATTGATATATGATCTCCCAGAGAGATTCTGCTTCATCTTTTTCTATCGGGCCGTATGTTAATTTTGACTGAACCATATTGGCTTGAATTCCCCGTATATTATGAAACTCTATATTGGTTAAGGATATCCATATTCGGATTAATTCCAAAACCAGGGAGGTCCGGTGGTCTTACGAATCCGTTTTCAACTTGAAGGGTGGAATCATAAATTTGATTGAAGATGGGGTCTGTTTCCTCTCTGTAATATTCTAGTATTAGACCATTAGGAATAGCACACAGCAGATGTATATGTATTTCTTGCTTGCCGTGTGGCGCTATGGGTAGATCATGAGCCTGGGCTTGAGCCGCAACCTTCATGAATTCTGTAACTCCTCCCATAATAAGAGCATCAGGTTGGAGTATAGCTGCACTTCTACTTTCAATGAGGTCCCTGAAACCATATTTTGTATATTCATTTTCACCAGTAGCGATTGGAATAGTAGTTGCAGAACTAATTAGCTGGTGTCCTTTATAGTCATCAGGAGCGATGGGCTCTTCAAACCAGAAAATGTCATATGGTTCCATTTTTTTTGCGATCTCAATAGCCTCATAAAAGCGGTAGGCGCAGTTGGCATCTACCATCAACTTTACTTCAGGTCCGATCGCTTCTCTTACGGCCCTCACTCTCTCAATGTCCTCATTTATGCTGACGGCACCTATTTTTATTTTCACTGCGTTTGCGCCCATTTTGACGCTAGTGATCATTTCTTCTTGTAGCTCCTTTAAACCTTTCCCGTCCTCATAATATCCACCCGCTATATAAACTGGGACTTTTTCGGCAAATCCACCAAGCAGTTTGTATACTGGCATATTTGCAGCTTTTCCCTTTATGTCCCAAAGGGCAATATCGATTCCGCTGATTACCCTAGTGGTCATTCCTCTCCTACCAGATATTTTCGGTTCCCAGAGCTCATCCCAAATTTTCTCGTTTCTGAAAGGGTCTGTACCAATCACAGATTCTTTATAGTGTTCGAAAATCGCTTTGCTTATTGAGTCTGAAGTATGTAAGCCTCCCACCAGGCCTACGCCGGTGATTCCTTCATCCGTGTCGATAAAAACGAAATTTCTGCCATCGTGAGTGTAGGTGTGTTTACCGTTGCTTTGGGCAGCCTGTTTAGCCCACCTATAACTCTCAAGCCGCATGTCTGTAATTTTCATAATGAATCTCTCATATAAAGTTGAATGACGTTCGATAAAATCCATCGGATTCTAGCATGAACCTTTTAGTAATTAGCAGCCATCAAGCTCTTTCTTTAATGTATGATTTCCAACTCAGGGAGAAAATATGAATCTTTCAAAAATATATTTATATTCGAAGAACCTTGAACCTGGCGGGCCTTTTGGAGATAGAGAGTCAGGTTTTGAAACTTTGGCTGAGCAGATACTTGAAGTTGGTGATGTTAATGAAGCGATACGTAATCTTGTCCAAGATGGGTTTTCCGGAGAAGATGATCGCCCCGTTGGGGGATTGAATGATATTGCTAAAAGTAGTGAAGAAGAACGTAGGTTTTTATTAGAGAAATATTCTACTGACCAAATACAGGATGAGAATCTTCGAGGTGAATTGGAAAGTTACAAATTTTTTGGTTTAGAACCCCTGACTTCCAATACGGCTAAGGAAGTTTTATCGAGATTACATCGTTTGGATAGGCTGGATGGATCTATCAAGGAAGCTATGAGAACCGGCCAGTTAGAAAATATCGACTTGGATGATGTGGAAGATTTGATCGGAAGTTTAGCCCGTACACAGCTTGAGGAAATACTTCGGATGATAAATGCATTGGAGGAAGCTGGGTATTTGTTGAAAAACAGAGATAGATTTAAATTGGGGCCTAAAGCTGTGCGAGAGATAGCCCAGGATGCAATGCGTGAAATTTTTTCACAGATGAAGAAAGGTAATTTAGGAGCTCATGATACTTTCAAGAAAGGAGACTGGGGAGACCTAACTGGACAGACGATACCGTATGAATTTGGCCAATCATTTGAGATCAACCTCCAAAAGTCCCTTTTTAATACTGTAGTTCGACAGGGGTCTTCCATACCACTGAAAATGCAGTCTCAAGATTTGGAAGTCAATGAGCATGAACATCTTACTCAATCTGCGACGGTGTTGATGTTGGATCAAAGTCGTTCCATGGGAATGTATGGTACTTTCACCGCTGCAAAAAAAGTGGCACTCGCGTTATATTGGCTGGTGCAGACTAAGTTTCCAAGAGATAAATTATTTGTGGTTGGATTTTCTGATTATGGTATGACTATTGATGGTAAAGATTTGCCTGAATCCACTTGGAATCATTGGGTTGCAGGTACCAATATGCACCATGGATTAATCTTATCCAGACAACTACTTGCCCGACAAAATGTGGCAAATAAGCAAATACTAATGGTCACCGACGGAGAACCCACAGCTCATATGGAAGGTGGGCAAGCCTATTTTTCATATCCACCAACACCGAGAACTTTGGAACAAACACTAAAGGAAGTAAAAAGATGTACTAGGGAAGGGATAGTCATAAATACATTTATGCTCGAGATGAATTATTTTTTGATGGAATTTATGGATGAAATGGCTAAGATCAACAAAGGTAGGTCTTTTTACACGAAACCAGATCAACTAGGTAAATACATGTTGGTTGATTATTTGGAGGGGAGGAAAAGGAAGGTATAGCCGTTGATGATTCACCACGATTTGTCTAGAATGAGCGTAAATAGGTAACTGCTAATTTAAGGTAGGTGGATAAAAACACCCGATTAGGAGGGTTGCAAATGAATAGCAATGAAATAGCGCTTAAAGCTCATCTTTTGAGACGAGCTGGATTTGGTGCTTCAAGATCTGAACTTGAATCTCTATCTGATAAATCCTATGAAGAAATTGTAGAGGATTTGGTTCACCCGGAGCGGTTTGAAGAAATCGATGAGGACTATCTTAAAAGATACAACCCTGAGCTTTCATACCATGATGGTCATCCTATCCATGCTGGACGTTGGATATGGAGAATGATTAATACGAAGAGACCGTTGGAAGAAAAAATGGCCCTTTTTTGGCATCATGTTTTTGCCACAGCGCATTACAAAGGCGACCACACTCCCTCTACTATAGGACAGATTCAAACGTTTAGGGAGAATGGGTTAACGAATATAAAACAAATTCTTCTTGATCTGGCTAAAGATCCACATATGAATTACTGGCTTGATAATTGTGAAAACCACTCTGATCAGCCCAATGAAAACTGGGGCCGAGAACTATTGGAACTGTTTTCGATGGGTGTGGGGAATTATAGCGAGGACGATGTTAAACAAGCAGCCAGGGCTTTTACTGGCTGGACATTCGAACAACCATTACCTCTATATCCTTACGGACATTACGAATCCAAATTTGTGTTTAACGAAGCTGACCACGATAACAGCGAAAAAACATTCCTTGGCAGAACTGGAAATTTTAATGGTGAAGATATTATTAACATCATATGTGAAGAAAGAGCTACTGCCTTATTCATATGTAGGCACTTGTATAATTTCTTCGTAGAAGATGAACCTCAAATCCCTGCGTGGAGTATCGAACCACCAAGGAATCCTGAAGCAGTCGATGCAATGATCGATATTCTCATGAGTAGCGGAGGCGAAATTAGGCCGGTACTGACCTACATGTTCAACTCTGATTTCTTCAAGAATTCCTTCTATAAAAAAGTTAAAAATCCGTCTGAATTAGTAGCGGGTACTCTTAAACTTTCAGGTAGGTATGCTGTCGTACCTGCAGAGGGCGAGAATGTCGGCACTCTTTACAACACAGCTGCAGTAATGGGGCAAGCCTTGATGAATCCTCCCACTGTTGAAGGGTGGCACACTGGGCATGAATGGATAGATGGCGGGACCCTCAATGAAAGGGTTAATTTTGCTGTCAATCAATTTAATGATGTATCCAGTCCTGGATTTGAAGATATATTAGGAAGATTGGGTTCCGTTGTTAAATCTGCTGATCTCGTCGACAAATGTTTGGATTTGATTGGGCCGATCGAGGTTGGTGATGAAACTCGGCAAGCTCTGAGTAAATATGCAGATGAAGTCGGGGATCTCGAGCTGAGTACTGATGAGGATAGAGCCGAAAATGCGAAGAAAATAGCACGCATGATTCAGTTAATTGTAGCAACTAGAGAATATCAATTCGCCTAATCCACACCATATTCTATAGAGTTATGAAAAGGAAAAAGTAATGACAACTTTTACACAGAAAGATCCAGTTTTTGTAGTAGTTCAGTTATCGGGCGGGAATGATTTCATGAACACGTTGGTTCCATACTCAAACCCAGCATACTATGACAACAGAAAATTCCTTAACATCGCAGAGGAGGATGTCCTACCCTTAGATGGAACCTTGGGTTGGCATCCTGAAATGGCACCCTTCAAAGAACTTTATGACAGGGGCATGGTCTCTGTCGTTCAGGGAATTGGTTACCCAGATTCGAATCGTAGTCATTTTAGAGGTATGGACATTTGGCATACCTGTGCTCCAGATGAGGTTTCGACGATTGGATGGCTTGGTAATGTGATTGAGCAGCTAGATCCTAGAGGCGAAAATCCACTTACGGGAGTTAATTTTGGTGTGGGCTTGCCAAGGGCAATGTCAAAAGCTGGAGTTCCGGTCACCAGTGTATCCAACTTGGATGAATATGGATTAATGAGCGGAATTTCTGCTCAACAGCAGCGAACTCAGGCACTCCAAATTTTTAAAGATATGTACGGGCAAGCTGTGGGGTCCGGACCGGTTATGGACTATCTGTCTCGTACAGGGATGGATGTGCTGTCTGGAGCTGATTTAATCAAGGTAGCGCCACAACAGTATGAGTCAACAGTGGAATATGCAGATAATCCGATAGCGAAGTCCTTGAGAGATGTGGCCCGTGTGCATACAGCTAATTTAGGTACCCGCATTTTTTACACCCAGCAGGGTGGATATGATACCCATGCCAATCAGCTTCCAACGCAGCCTGGCCTATTTAGAGATTTATCAAGGGCGGTGAATGATTTCTTTGCTGATTTGGAAGAACATGACGCTGATGACAATGTCGTTATGCTTATTTTCTCTGAGTTTGGGAGAAGAATTAATGACAATGGCTCAGGCACGGATCATGGGTCTGGGGGAGGAGCATATTTGGTTGGGAAGCCCGTGGCGGGAGGATTGTATGCGGAATACCCATCTTTGGAACGTGACAAGTGGGAAAAGGGAGAAGATCTTGCCCACACGATTGACTTTCGAGGGATATATGGAACAGTTATCGAACAGTGGCTGGGGTTGGAAGCTGCGCCAATAGTTTACGGTAATTTTGAACAAATCAACCCTTTTAGGGCAAACTAGGAGTTAAGAGTCGATGGCAACGACATTACCATTCGAGCTGTTGAGATCGGGGTTTCCTTACTATATGACTTTAGGTCAGAGAAGAGTTACATCTAATCCGGTAGATATTGGGTTTGGGAAAGAGAATGTATATGTTTTGACTCGGGGAGGATTGGGCACTGAGGTTCGGGTTATCAACTGGGAAGATGAGAATCTGGGTACCTTGGGAGGAGCTAGCCTGTTCCAATGGCCAGCAGCGCTGCTCGTTGATGGGGATGAAAATTTATATGTTACTGATGAGGCGAATCATAAAATAGTCGTGATGAACAAGGACGGTGAACTTATTGATTCCTGGGGGGAACAAGGCTCAGGATCTGGTCAATTGAATCGGCCATCGGGCATGTGTTTTGATTTGGAAGGGAACATTGTGCTTTCTGATGCTATGAATAGCCGTATTCAGAGATTTACGAGAGATGGGAAGCTTCTACAGGTGTTTGGAGAGGCTGGGGAAGGGGAAGGGCAGCTAAATATGCCCTGGGGTCTAACTGTAGATCAGTTTGGCGATATTCTAGTGGCAGATTGGAAGAATGACAGAATTCAACGGTTCGGTTCAGAGGGGGAATTTAAATCTGCAATTGGTTCCCACGGTACGGATAAAGGACAGTTTAGGAGACCTTCGTCTGTGGCTGTTGATGGTCATGGGGATATATATATTTCTGACTGGCAGAACGATAGAGTTCAACTTTTTAATAAAGATGAACGTTACATACAAAGTTTCCATGGAAATGCGTCACTTTCTAGGTCTGGGAAACAGTATGTTTTGAGTAACCTAGTTACCCTAAGGTTGCGTGCTGAGGGTGATTTTGAGAAGACCCAGAGATTGAACGCACCCATGACAGTGAAAGTCGATGATCAATTTAGGTTATTCATTACCGATTTTGGAAATCATAGGATTCAAATTTACCAGAAAGATGCGGTTGCTTTATCTGAAACGGAAATAGCTCCTAAAATGAGAAACCCCATACTATTTACTACTTAATGGAAAGAAAGGTTCACTTGTTTCTTTGGCTCCGTATGTAGTTAACATAGTCTAAGACAGAGTCCCATTCTCTTTCACTTAGGTCAGAAATGGCTTTTACCCGCAGTGATTTTTCAGAATTAAAAGTCTGATTTAATATACTTGAATCAACGTAATTAGCGAGTATTGCTAAACTGTTATAAGAAATTTCAAGAGCTGAAGAAATATTTCTTAAGGTTTTTACCGAAGGCTGTATTTTTCCTCCTTCCAAGTGGGCTATGTATGCATTACTCATGCCTAATATTCTAGAAAACTCTCTTTGGGATAATTTTCTATCTGTTCTTGCTTCCTTCACCACTTTGGCTAACTGGAAATACGGTGGTTTCTCCCCTGCCATGTCCGGATTAATCATATTAAGCACCCCTGTAGTCCCATAATAACCGGGTGGATACTTTTTGTGGAGCCTTGTGAAAAATTGAAGATTTAGGATAGGAATTTGAACAAATCAAATATTAGAGATAATGTTCTAAATCATACTTGACATAGCAGAACATAAGATCTATTATATGAGTACATTTTAATAGCCGCTCCTCCAGAATATAAGCGGCAGAGGGTATCCCC
>PBWI01000035.1 GCA_002728195.1 Chloroflexota bacterium | reverse complement strand
TAGGTGGACAACATCTTTGAGTAATGCGTTGGGCCTTGAAGAACTACACTTGAAGGGCATGGAGGGGCTAGGGGCTTGCGTTATGACGGTAGCCGATGGCTCTTGGTTTACAAGTGGATTTTTTCTAAATTCGGGAATTGTGGCTGGAGCCTTGGCATCGGCTGTTTTTGCCCGTGAATTCAAACTAAGAATTCCGCAAACTCCTGTGAGGTATGTCCAGTCGATAGTTGGAGGGGTGATTATGGGATACGGTGCGGGCTTGGGTGTGGGTTGCACTCTGGGAGCCTTCTTTTCGGCTGTTCCATCATTGGCTTTGAATGGCTGGGTGTATGCCGTTGGTTTGGCGGTTGGGTCCTATTTAGGTGTCCAGTGGATAAAAAGGTTTCCCTAAAAATGTCGGAATCTAAAGGGATTGTGGACATTAGGAAATCTCCCATACCAGATCAGATATCTCGTGTGGATGAAGCGATCAAGGAAGCTGAAAACGGTATTGGAACCATTATTTTGACATCGTCTCATGTGGTCGGGACATATGCTCTTCCTAAATCATTGGATAAAAGCATTAAGTGCAAAATATCTCCAACAAAGGTTATGGGAGATTGGAGGATAGAGATTACACCAAAACCATAGGGTTTTGGAATAATGTTTAATGGATTGCTCCCTGCCTCCTGAATTATGAGGAAAAAAATATTTGCGTTAGGGAAAGAAATATATGATTTATGGAGGTTAAGGGATGTTTTATAGAATATTTACGGGGGATGATGGTCAGTCTCATATGGAAGAATATGTGCCACCTGCAGACATCCCGGCAACTGGCATAATTTTCCGAAGACATGAACCCGGTAATTTCATAGACTGGCATGTGGCACCGAGGAAACAATTCATAATTACATTGGAAGGCCAAGTAGAAATAGGTTTAGGAGATGGCACTGTTTACACCCTGGGCCCTGGAGACATGATGTTGGCTGAAGATCTGACGGGACAAGGCCACACTACAAAAGCAGTCGGAGATAAGACTAGAGTATCAATAGCAATTCCAGTCGAATAAAATTTAGGAGCAGGTCGATTTGAAATTTGGAGTATTTTGGCAAGTCCCGGGCTATGAAGGATCAGATGTAGGGCGCAGACATTGGGAGACCATAGAAGAGTTGGTTTTAGCTGAAAAACTTGGTTTTATAGAAGGCTGGCTTGCGGAAGCTCCATTTTATCCAACTAGACCAATGTCAGAGCCTTTGCTGATGGCTGCAGCTGCAGCACAGCACACCAAAGAAATTAGGTTTGGTACATTAGCGACTCAAGTGCCAATGCATCATCCGTTGAATCTGGCTACCGAAGTAGCAACTTGTGATATTTTGACAGAAGGCAGATTAGATTTGTGTATAGGTGGAAGATGGGGTGGCCCTTCGAGTCAAGTGATGGGGATTTCTTCGGAAATCGGTGGTGATGAAAGTCGCAAAATGGTCTCGGAGTATTCTAATGTCCTAAAAGACGCTTGGACTCAAGATAGACTAAATTTCAAGGGGAATTATTGGAGTTTTGCAGATGTGCCAGTTTTACCAAAACCAGTCCAGGAACCATACCCACCACTATTAATGGCTGCAAACAGTGATGGGTCCTTCAAATTCGCGGCGGAAAATGGGATGGGTGTAGTAGGAATAACTCTAAGTCAGTCAGTTGTTAATTTAGGAGCACATATAAAGACGTTCAAGTCCAATATAAACGAGAGAGCAGCCAACGGAATTGGTCAACCTTTTCATGTTGTGGTGTCTCTCTTTGTTGCTGAGACCAAAGAAAAAGCACATGATTTGATGCGTAAAAACTGGCTAGACAGTGATGTCATAGGTGATGGCCCTCCAGTGCATTCTTCTGCTATTGGAGGATGTAGACATGATTTTTCATCAGGAGCTGGGGGATGGGGTACATGGAATTTTGAAACAGCAATTGAAAATTGTATTTATGACAGCCCTGAAGGCTGTATAGAAAAGTTGAAAGAATTAGAGAAGAGTATTCCTGGCATGGATCAATGCATACTTGAATTCAATAGAAGAGGACGAAACACCACAGAAGTGGTTCAAAATTCTATGAAACTTTTCTCAGAAAAAGTGATGCCGTTCGTTTAAGAAATGTACTCACAGTTTACAAAGGTTTAACAGTTTAACTACCCGTAGAGTTAAATTGAAGCATAGACTGTTGTGTGCGCGATTAATGGCAAGCAAATACTATGCTAGATTTGTCAAAAGACCGTCGAGATAGAGTTCAAATTGAAGGAGAATCTTTTATGCGTTTCAAATTGCTCCCCTTGATATTGATTTTACTTTTGTCTTTAGGGGCCTGCTCTAGTAGCGGAGACGAAGAAACCGCACCTGCCGCCGCACCTGCCGCCGCACCTGCCGCCGTAGATAGTGAACCATTCACGCTAGGTTTGATATTAGTGGGACCCCAGGATGACCATGGGTGGTCTCAAGCTCATTTCGAAGGTGCTACCTATGCTGTTAATAAGGTTGGTGGCGAGTTAATAACAATAGACAAAGTTAACCCTGCTGATTCTCCTAACGTTACGGTACCTCAGGTTGTGGAGGATATGATATCTCAGGGTGCCAATTTAATTTTAGCGACCTCTGATGATATGAAAGACGGTATTTTGGAAGCAGCGGCAGCTCATCCAGATACCCCAATGATATGGGCCTCAGGTGATACAGCTTGGTCAGACGGAGAGGATTATCGTAGCGATTTGAAAAGTTTGGGTAATGTGATGGGCAAAATGGAATATGGGAAGATGATGGCTGGATGCGCTGCTGCACTTCAGTCTGATACTGGAAATATTTCATATCTCGGACCATTGATTAATGCGGAGACGCGAAGATTGGTCAGCTCCACCTATTTAGGAGCGAAGCATTGTTGGGAAACTGTCAAAGGTAAAAGCGCATCTGACTTAAAATTCAAAGTTACCTGGATAGGGTTTTGGTTCAATATTCCAGGTGTGACCCAAGACCCAACCGTGGTCGTAAACGACTTTATATCCTCGGGTTCAGACGTAATAATATCTGGTATTGATACAACCGAAGCTATCGTAGTTGCCGGTCAAGAAGCGGCTTCAGGGAAAACTGTATGGGCAGTGCCTTATGACTATGAAGGCGCATGCTCAGAGGCTCCGGAAGTGTGCTTAGGAGTGCCTTATTTCAATTGGGGTCCTTCCTATCACAAGATAGCTAAGTCGGTAATAGATGGAAATTTCAAAGCCTCATTCGAGTGGGTTGGACCAGATTGGGACGATATTAATAACCATGATTCCAGCGCGATTGGATTTTTGAAAGGTGAAGGTTTGACAGCTGAAAATTCAAAAACCCTGGACGAATTCATAGAAAAATTATCCAAAGGTGATTTGAACCTTTGGAAGGGACCTATCAATTATCAGGATGGCTCAACTTTCTTGGCCGATGGTAAAGAGGCCAGCGATAAGGAAATTTGGTATCTTCCTATGTTGCTTGAAGGGATAGAAGGGGCATCGACAACTGAATAAAAAATGACTGGGTAGACTTCATGTCTTTGAAGTTACTAAATATAACCAAACGTTTTGGAACTATCTTAGCCAATCACAATATATCCGTCGAAATAGGCGAAGGAGAGATTCATGGTTTGCTTGGTGAAAATGGGGCTGGTAAGTCTACCTTAGTCAATATAATTTCAGGCTCCCTAGTAACCGATTCAGGAACGGTGGAATTGGATGGTAACTATTTAGATCTATCATCTCCCACAGATGCAATAGAATCAGGGATAGGAATACTGCATCAAGAGCCCTTGGTATTCCTACCATTTTCCATAATAGATAACTTTCTGGCCGGATTACCTAAATCACGTGATTTCGATAGAACAGCGGTCCGAGATGCTATAGGCGAAATATCCCAAGAATACGGGTTTGATTTGGACCCAGACGCTATTGCTTCCACTCTGACGATTGGGGAACGGCAGCAATTAGAGATAGCCAGGTTGCTTTGGATGGGGGCTAGGGTGCTGATTTTAGATGAACCCACAACTGCTATTTCGGAGGATCAAAGGGAAAATTTGTTTGCCACTATAAAACGCCTAGCGGCTAGTGGTATGTCTGTTATTTTTGTTTCCCATAAGTTGGAGGAAATTCAATCAATTTGCAATCGGGTGACTGTTTTGCGAAAAGGAGAGTTAGTAGATACTCTGACTGTTCCTTGCCCAGCCTCTGATTTAATTGATCTCATGTTTGGTGGTTACAAACAATCAACCCCTCAAAGCCAAACTGTTTTAGGTGAAAATGTACTCGTACTAGATGCTATCAGTGCAAAAGACGAAAATGGAACTATAGACGATGTCAGTTGTAGATTTTCTGAAGGTGAAATTATTGGACTCGCCGGCTTAGAAGGCGCCGGGCAGCGTATTTTATTGAGGAGTATCTCTGGATTGACAAACCCATTCAGCGGTACCCTAATTTTCGAGGGAGCGGACATAAGCCATTATCCTTACAGCTGGTATATTGAAAATGGGTTCCATTACCTGCCTGCTGATAGAGAAGGGGAAGGTTTAATCCAAGGGCTAACCATAACAGAACATTTTGCCTTAGCTGAAAGTCAGGGCGCTAAAACAATAGATTGGGGTAAATCAACTCAATTAGCTCAAGACAAAATACATGAATATTCTATTCGAGGAACGGTGAACTCAAAGCCTGAAGATCTGTCAGGAGGAAATCAGCAAAGGCTTTTGCTGGCTCTGATGCCAGCTAATCTTTCAGTATTGTCAATGGAGCATCCGACTAGAGGGCTTGATATAGAATCCGCTGAATGGGTTTGGAATGAACTTTTGGAGAGATCTAAGGGGGGAACTACCATAATATTTTCCTCCTCTGATTTAGAAGAGCTGATAAGTTTTTCTGATCGTATATTGGTATGTTTTGCGGGTGGAATTATCGGAGATATTTCGGCCAAAGCAACAACCCCTCATGATATCGGATCCTTGATCGGTGGAATAGAGATATGAAAATCAATCAAGGTCCAATTTATTCATATTCCATAGCTATCGTGGTAGCTATAATTTTTGTTTCTTTTCTCTTGGCTTTGTTTGAAATTCCAATTTTTGAAACTTATAAACTTTTACTCACAGGGTCTTTGGGGTCTACGACTAAATTTGGGGATACCCTTATGGTTGGAGTGCCGGTAATCATCGCCTCTGCCTCATTGGTTATAACTTTCAAAGCCGGTCTTTGGAATATAGGGGTGGAGGGTCAAATAATAGCGGGTGCGGTGGCTGCTTCATTTGTAGCCAGGGAATTGCAACTGCCTACTGGGATCTTGTTGCCTGTAATGATACTTGTAGGAGCTTTTGGTGGAGCTTTTTGGGGTCTTCTTGTTGGATTACTTAAAGTTAAAGGCGGAGTCAACGAAATTTTTGGCGGACTAGGATTGAATTTTGTCGCTACAGGTCTAGTAGTTTATCTTATAATTGGTCCTTGGAGCCGGAAGGGAATAGCTTCCACTAGTGGGACAGAACCTTTTCACCAAAATGCATGGTTTCCTACTCTTGAGGGTTTTAGGCTATCGCCTTTAGCAGTGGCTTTATCTTTTCTTGTTGTATTCATAGTGATCTATGTTTTCAGTCGGACTCAATTTGGACTTAAGCTAAGAGCAATAGGTTTAAATACACATTCAAGTTATAGGTTTGGGATACCTACCTCGAAGTACCTATTGATCGCTTTTATGTTAGGTGGATCGGTGGCTGGTTTAGCAGGTGTAACACAGGTCGCCTCAATACATCATCGCTTAGTCCCATCTATATCAGGAGGCTACGGGTATTTAGGAATTCTTGTGGTTCTTCTTGCAGGGTACAGACCCTCCTTAGTTATTCCCATAGCATTCTTTTTTTCTATGATCGCTATAGGAAGTATTCAGTGGCAACTTAGATTAGGGTTACATTCTTCTTTAGGAGGGGTGTTCCAAGGTACGTTGGTGCTTTCTGTAATATTGATTAGTGCTATGAGACTTATACAGCAAAAAAGAAACAAATATTCTAAGGTTGGGGATTAAATGAATCCGGAAACCCTTGCTATTGTGGTTAGTTATGCTACGCCTCTAGTTTTTGCTGTAATAGGAGAGACCATCACTGAAAAATCTGGCGTAGTAAATTTATCCTTAGATGGAAGTATGCTGCTTTCAGCTATGACCGCGTTTGCGGTTTCTTTTACCACAGGGAATTTTGTTTTAGGATTAATTGCGGGCGGCTTGATTTCTAGTAATCTTGCACTCATAGTTGCCTTTTCTTCTATAAGGCTAAGATTAAATCAAATTGCAGTGGGGATAGTATTGACTTTACTAGCCACTAAGCTATCGGCATTTTTAGGCCAAGATTTTGTGAGGAAGCCAGGTCCATCAGTAAAGGATTTACATATTCCCATATTGGGAGATATACCAGTTATAGGACCAATTTTATTTGAACAAAATTTACTGGTATATTCCAGCTATATTCTTATCGGGGTATCCTACTGGTTTATTTTTTACACTAGGCATGGATTAAATTTACAATCCATCGGAGAACGACCCGAGGCAGCCTATGCTAGGGGCATAGATGTTAATAAATTGAGATATTTTTATACGGCACTTGGGGGATTTCTTGTAGGTTTGGGAGGGGCTGCTTTTTCCTTGGATGTAAAACTAGGTTGGTCCGATGGTCATATCATTAATTTTGGCTGGATAGCTTTGGCGATAGTTATTTTTGGAGGATGGCATCCTGTTAGAGCAGCTTTGGGATGTTATTTATTTGCTGTTTTGCAGTTGTTCGCACTCAAATTACAGCCGGTTCTTCCTCAACTTTCACAAGTCCTTCCTATAATTCCATTTCCCTTGATGATTATGACTCTTCTATTTATAAATCATCGAAAAATTCAACACTTGGTTTTAAAAAATAATGGATTTGGTCGATTTATAAGTGGTCGGGCTCCTTCATCATTGGGCGAATCATTTCAACGACTTTAAATATCAATATAATTTTAAATATCAATATAATTGGTTTAGAGAACAACGTGTCTAGGAGAATAAATTGGCTCGAAGTATCGATTATAGATTGGACGGATTAGAAATACTGTATTCCAAAGAAGAAGTATTATCAGCAGTTGGTTCTTTGGCTAAATCAATTGTTGAATATTACGATCGCACGAACACTGTAAATGTAGTACCAGTAATGACAGGTGGAATGCAATTTGCGGCAGCACTTTTGTCAGAATTGGAGAAGACTAGACCTGGGAAATGGTTGGTTTCACCGATATTTGCGTCGGCCTATTCGGGTGATGAGGTTTTAACAGAACCTACAATAGAATTCCCTAAAACTTTTGATAATCGGGTTGATTTTGATGCACCGACAGTTGTTGTGGATGACCTGTTGGACACGGGTACAACTATGGTGAGATTAATGAAGGATATTCAATTGAAGGGAATGCAAAAAGTAGATTTGGCTGTTTTGATAGATAGAAAAAGAAGCCAGCTTAAGGATGTGACACCTCGTTTTTGTGGGTTTCAATTAGAGAGTGAGCAATGGTTGGTTGGGTTTGGCATGGATAGTGAACAGAGATATAGGGGACTTGAAGCGGTGTACGTTCAGGTATAGGAAGTTAACTTTCTGTTTTCTAAATAGTCCCTTTAACTGCTACGGTACGCTACTTTTTTCATTGAAGGTTTGGAAAACCAAGATTAATCTATTTTAAAATACACTCGTAAATAAACGTTCAATGAGGAAGGAGAACTTATGGCTTTAGATGCATTTGACTTGTCAGGAAAAGTGGCCTTAATCACAGGAGGAAACAGCGGAATTGGTTTGGGAATGGCAAAGGGGCTAGCCGAATCTGGAGCTGATGTTTGTATATGGGGAACCAATATTGAAAAGAATGAACGATCTCAAAAAGAATTGAGTGCAATTGGAATCAAAGCTCACGCAATTAAGTGCGATGTGTCCTCAGAGGATCAAGTTGAAACTGCTTTTGAGGAAACAGTAAAAATTTTTGGAAAAGTTGACTCTTGCTTTGCAAATGCAGGAGCTGGAGGCGGAGCTCCTTTTCATGAATTCCCAACAGATCTCTGGAAAAAGGTTATGGGGATTAACCTTGACGGTACCTTTTTTACCTTTCGGGCGGCTTCTAAGCATATGATTGAAAGAGGAGAGGGTGGAAGGCTCGTTGGGACTTCTAGTACATCTGCTATTCATGGTGCTGCACGTAATGAAGCTTATGCATCCACAAAAGGTGCTATGTTGGCGATGATAAGAGGACTGTCAGTTGAGATGGCGCGGTATGACATTACAGCAAATTCCATTATTCCCGGTTGGATTGAAACTGCTATGACTTCCGCTCGGGTTGGGGATGAAAGATTTGAAGATAGGGTTATGAAAAGAGTGCCTGTGCGAAGATGGGGGACTCCTGAAGATTTTGCGGGCATAGCGGTATATCTGGCAAGTGATGCTTCTAGGTATCAAACAGGGGAAGAATTTGTGATTGATGGTGGTTACACAAGATTTTAAATAAAGAGGAATTTTATGGATTTTGAAGGTAAAGTAGCTTTGATAACGGGAGGAGGTAGAGGAATAGGAAAAGCGGCGGCGATGAAATTTGCTGAAGGTGGAGCCGACATAGTGATAGCTGATATCGATCCTCAAACCGGGAAGGATACCTCAGAGGAGTTAGCAGCTTTAGGAGTAAGGTCAATTCCAATTTCCTTGGATATTGGGGATATCTCTCAAATCGAAAGTATGGTTGAGAAGTCAGTTTCGCAACTTGGCTCTGTAGACATATTGTTTAATAACGCCGGTCTGACTCGACATATAAGTTTTTTCGATATAGAAGAAGATCATTGGGATCAAATAAATCGAGTTAATGCAAAAGGTGCTTTCTTTTGCATGCAGAAAATTGCCAACCAAATGGTAAAGCAGGGCAATGGAGGAAGAATTATAAATACCGCTTCCATTGCCGGAAAGGGTTATAGAAGAGCTTCCAATGCTGCGTACGCCGCCAGTAAAGGTGCAGTAATTGCAATGACCCACAGCGCCGCTGCAGTTATGGCTGAGTACGACGTTAATGTCAATGCAATCTGCCCCGGTATAGTGCAAACTGATATGTTAGCCAATATTCTCTCTTTAAGATCCACTGAGGTCGGTGCGAGTTCGGATGAGGTTAAAGCGATGATGACAGAAGAGATTCCATTGGGCAGACCGAATGATGCGGAAGATGTGGCTGCATTGGCTGTATTTTTGGCTGGTCCTGGATCTAGAAATATTACTGGCCAAGCTTTCAACATTGATGGCGGGATGATCATGCATTAGATGAACCGGAGTAATATCCATTTAATTTAATATAAATTTCTCCAAACGACAAAATGAAAAGCCATTCGGGAACAGGTACGAAATATAGGAAAAATATGGAATGAGAATTAATAGATTCGGTGCTACAGAATTAAAAGTCTCTGAGTTAGGCTTTGGATGTGGAGCAGTCGGCGGTTTGATGGTGTTGGGGGACCATAAAGAAATGATAGATGCCGTGGAGTATGCCATTGATTCTGGTATCAATTATTTCGATACCGCACGCATGTATGGTGATGGTCTTTCCGAGATTCATATCGGTGCCGTTCTCAGGGAATTAGATAAGACTGATCTCATTATTGGAACTAAGGTGCGAATTGCAGGGGATGAATTTAAGGATATTTCTAGGACTATTGAAAATCAAATTGACAATAGTTTGAAAAGACTTGGTATAGATACCATTGATATTGTTTACACTCATAACACTATTGGGCCCGAGCGCAATGTATCCTCGGGGACTCTTTCAGTGGAGGATTTAAATGCAATAGTAAAGGTATTTGAAAATGCTGTTGCAGCTGGAAAGTTGAAGTATTGGGGATTTAACGGGCTTGGGCAAACAGAATCTGTAAAAGAAGCATTAGGTCGTTATTCTCCAAGCGGTATACACAGCTGTTACAACATGCTCAATCCAACTTCTGGGTATGCTTTGCCAAAAACCTTTCCGTACCAGAATTATGAGGAACTAATGACACTGGCTTCGGAAGATGGAATTGGGACTGTAGGAATAAGAATATTGGCTGGAGGAGCCCTGTCAGGAAGTTTGGATAGGCATCCCATTGCTCAGCAAAATGTAGCTCCCATTGCAACTTCATCAACATTTCAAGAAGATGTGAGTCGAACCGCCGCCTTTGAATTTCTAGTTAAAGAGGGATTTGTGAATAATTTGGTGGAAGCTTCTGTGAGGTTCGCCATCAGCAATGACAATCTCGATACAGCCTTGATCGGCTTGTCAAATTTTGACCAATTAAAAAAGGCAGTTGATTATGCCAATCAAGGTTCTTTGTCCCAAGAAGCCTTGGATAAGATTAATGAAATATGGACGGTATCATAGTTGTATGAATGAAGCTTTTTTCAATGTAGATCAAACTAGGAAAAACATATATCATCCGACACCTTTTGCTCGAGGGCCATGGGATCCTAAAACACTACATGGACGGGTTCTGTCTGGGCTTGTAGCTTTTGAAGTTGAGGAAAATTGCCTGTCCGACGATGAATCTGATATTTTCCAGGTATCCAGAATTACAGTTGATCTTTTTAGGCCACCACCTATGTTGCCTTTGATTGTCACCAGCCAAATTGTGAGATCAGGAAGAAGAATAAAGGTTATAGATGTAAATATTGGATCGGAGATTGAGAGGAGAGGTGTGGTGGATATTGCTAGAGGAAGTGTTGTGATGCTGAAGAAAAGTGAAAATCCTCACGGGGAAATTTGGTCACCGCCTGATTGGGAAATCGAACCTCCGTCCGAAAATATGCCTGCCCCAGAAGCCCTTTCAACAGGCCCAGACACCACGGCATCTTTACCAATATGGCAGACAGTTAATGTACAAGATGATACGGGCAAACCGTATGATGAAGATGGTCCACAACATAGGAAATTAGGGGTGCGACAAGCTTGGATTCGGGAGACATATAACTTGATTTCGGGGAGACTTCCAAGCCAGTTGGTAAGAGTAGCCCAAGTGGCTGATTTTGCTAATCCATTCACTAATTCTGGCACAAAAGGCCTGAATTATATAAATGCAGATATAACTTTGTATCTCCAAAGAACACCTGTAGGGAGTTGGATTGGTACAGAGACTTCTTACCATGGTGCTGACAACGGAGTGTCTGTTGGGACTATGTCTTTATATGACAAGCGCGGTAGGGTGGGTACTTCAACTGTTTGTGGGCTGGCTCAATCCCGGTCCTAGTCCTTTTCAATCTGTTAGAAGAAGGCTATTCCTATGGCGAATTTAAATAGATGGTGGGCCAACTACTCGTACGGAGAGATATTAAATTTTCTTGCTATAGGACCAGACGATTTGTACACGAGGCGAGAAATTGAAGCTATGATCAGAAATTATATTTTGAAACAGAATGAGAGTGATCCAAGCGACTAGGCAGGTTGCTGATTTTTAAAAATTCGGACATATGTTTAACTGTGTTTTCATATTGGCTAAATAATTATCGGAGGGACTTATTTCATGCGATTTGGTTCTTGGGTTTTCCCCATTTCACAAAATTCTAAGAATGACGGGAATGTTATCGACGATACGTTGACTGAAATTGAGAAATGGGAGTCATTAGGGTTCGAAGCAATATGGTTGTCTGAGCACCATTTTGATGGAGCGACTGCATATGCAGACCCTGTGGTGTTCGCTGCAGCAATAGCCCAAAGAACGAGAAAGGTAACGATAGGGTTTGCAGTGGTGGAGATGGCTTTGCATCATCCTGTCCGCCTTGCGGCACAGGTGTCATTACTCGACCACTTGAGTAAAGGAAGAATGATGTTAGGTACTGGTAAAGGATCTGCTTTTAATGAATATGAATATATTGGATTTGGAGTTCCGATGTCTGAGGCTGCCGACAGTATTTCTGAATCTGAAGATATCATTTTGAAGGCGTGGACCGGGAAACCTGTGGCGCACAAAGGTAAATATTGGAACGTCGCATTTCCTGAATTGAGGCCTTTGCCGTTTCAGAAACCCCATCCACCTTTATTACGGGCTTGTATAAGCAGGGAATCCACGATTGAAATGGGTTCAAAGGGGCGCCCTGTATTAATAGCAGCACAAGAAAATAACTCAATAAAAGATAGACTTGAAGTATTTACAAATGCTTTGGAATCAGCTGGAATTCCTGAAAAGGAAAGAGCGGTGATTCTTGACCAGGTGTGGGTAAATAAAAACATTGTAGTGGCTGAAAGCGCTTATGAAGCTGAGCAGATAGCCTTTGAAGGGTATGAAAGGGAGCAGACATTTTTCAAGGCCGCAAGGGATAAATATAATCCTGGGAACGGTTCAAAGGAGCTATCCAAACCAAGAGAAATATCAAAAGATGACTTTGATAATACATTCATAGTGGGCACACCAGCAGATGTAATAGAACAGATTTCAGAATTGGACAAAATTGGTGTAAAAAACCTCATGATGAAAATTAACACAGGAGAAATGGATCAAAAGGTTGTATTTCAGACAATGAATCTCTTGGCTGAACATGTTAAGCCTCTTTTTCCTACCGGATAAGTTTTTTGGCAGTGGAGTCACAAAGGTATCTTTTGTAAATCAGTTCCAACGATTATTGGTCCTTTAAAAGTTTCTCTGACCCCGTTTTGCCAGATTTCTTTTTTGTCTAAAACAGGTGATCCAGTTGGGACAAAATGGTTTAATACTAAAGTTTTTACCTTGGCTTTGGTTGCGACTTCCCCTACTTCTGACATGGTCGTGTGACCCTGGATTATGTGTGCTCTAAATGACTCGTTACCTGGATAAGTTTTTTCAATAATTGCATCTACACCGTCAAGGTTGAGGACTTCGTGAACAAGTATGTCTGCGTGTAGAGAAAAATCTATCAAATCTTCACTTTTTGAAGTGTCTCCAGAGAAAACTATTACTTTCTCATCAATTTGAAAACGATATGCGTAAGCTGGTTCTGCTTCTCCATGAGGTACTTTTAAGCAATCAACTTTTATGTTGGAATCCTCATAAACGGACGAGGATTCTCCTATCTCATTTATATTCAGCATGGATTTAAAATCAGGTCGATCCTCATGTTTGATTCTCAGGTTAATGTCCCAATTCATATAATTTATATATGAGGTAGTCATATTTTTGAGAGGTGAAGGTCCAAAGCAATTAATAGGTCCAGAATGACCGCTTTGCCAGGTACGTAACAGCAAGGTGCCATAATCAGCGACATGGTCTGAATGATTATGGGTTATGAATATCGCTTTAATCGCACCTGTATCTATGCCTGATTTCGCCAATTGGCCGGTTACACCATCTCCTGCATCGATAACGTAGACGGATCCGTCCACAATTAGTGCACTTGCAGGCTGAGAACGTTTTGCCCATATTCTAGGCCCACCCCCAGTCCCTAGTAAAACTAATTCAGATCTTTTTGATGATGGCATGGAGAAGGTCCAATTATTTACTAGAGTCTCTCATATTAATCGCGCAATATAGAGTGCTATACATATTTATGGAGGCGACGGGCGGATTCGAACCGCCGAATAGAGGTTTTGCAAACCCCCGCCTTAGACCGCTTGGCTACGTCGCCTTGTAAATACTTGAGTGGTGCCGAGGAGGAGACTCGAACTCCTACAGCCTATTCGGCCACAGCGCCCTCAACGCTGCGTGTCTACCAATTCCACCACCTCGGCCTGATAAAGTATCCTCAATTACAACCACCGTGGCAGGAAATTATAGCTATGGAGCGATTGGCTGTCTATAACAAAAGTTATTGATGTGCCCTTCCGGAGTAAGGCCGTGCAGGTGTGATAGGTGAGTTCTCCTCGAATCTGGAAGACCTAAAGAAGTTGTAGTCGTGTGAGCTTTTTGATTCTCCTGTCACCAAATCAGCTACCATTTCCCCAGTTATAGGAGATAGTTTAAAGCCATGCCCACTAAATCCAGCAACGTTGTAAAGTCCCGAAATATTCGGGGATTCTCCTAGGATGGGATTTGCATCTGGTGTCATATCATATAGAGATCCATAACCTCCTCTACAAGTGGCATCTGCAAAATCTGGGAACCTATTTATGGCTCTATTCCAAAATCTGGTAATAAAATCGTGATCTGCATTTAAGCCGAATGTATCGGGATTAACTACTTCTGACATGTCTTCTGGAGACTCACCTCCTACCAGAGTGTTAGGCTTCCCATCTGTTCTGTAATATGCCCCGCAGGTGTGGTCAATAATGATATGCTCCAGCATCTCAAGGTTGGGGGGGCGTCTTAGATGGACCATCTGTACCCTAATGGGGGTAATTGGTAGTGGCATATCGTTATGGCCGATTAAGATATTAGCCCAAGGTCCTGTTACGTTAATGACAATCTCGGCTTTTATTTTCCCATTAACAGTTTCTACTCCAGTGACTTTCCCACTTTCGATGAGTAAATTCTTAACAGGAGTTCTCGTGATTATTTGAGCGCCTTTTTTTTGAGCTTCCTCAGCAAATGCATAGGTAGTAGCAACCGGGTCCGCGTACCCAGCCTCAGGTTCATATAGGGATACACCAATGTCATTTAAATTTGCTGACGGTATGAGCTTCTTCGTTTCCTCCGGATTTAGGGTTTCTATATTCACGCCTTCTGTCCGGTTCATCTCACCATTTGCAATAGCTGCGCCAGCATCAGTTTCTCCGAAAAGCAATATCCTTCCCGTGGTTTGGAACTTCAAGTCATATCCCGTTTCTTGGGGCCATTCTTCGAAGAATTTTTTGGCATCAGAAGCCATTTTGACGAGTTCAACGTTCAAATAGTGCTCTCGCACCATAGCACCAGATCTACCAGTCGCCCCAGTTGCTAGACCACCTTTTTCTACTAAAGTTATTTTCCCTGGATTCCTTTCCGCCAAAGCCATTGCTATGCTGGTGCCGTTTACACCACCACCAATTATTAGTATGTCAGTATTTGTCGATTCCATTATGATAGCCCTCCATCAGATTGAATCCGGGAAGTGGATACTTATATTAATTATATGCTTAGATAGGGCACAGTAATTCAAATTTGGTAAAAGGAATGAAATGACACAAATAAATCAGATTTCAGATGAAACTTTAGAAATTTTGAAAAATATACCAACTCAGACGTTAATTGATGGTTTATGGGTCAAAGGTTGGCCTTCAGGATATGTTGAAGGAGCCAAGCCTTTACAACTTGGTCAGTCTATGGCAGGAAGAGCTGTGACACTTCGATTTGTTCCCCATAGGCCAGACATCGCTGAGGATAAACCCAAAAAAGAAAAATCAGCAGAATATTTGGCTATAGAGCTTTGTGGTCCAGGCGAAATATTGGTTATAGATGCAATGGGTTGGGAGTACAGTTCGATTGGTGGGGATATTAAATTCATGCGCCTAATGCAACTCGAGGTAGGAGGTTTGGTCACAGATGGAGGAGTTAGAGATAGCGTTGCCTTGAAGGAATATGGGTTTCCTGTCTATTCAGCGAGTACAACCGCCAAACAAGGACCTGCAGATTTCTGGCCTTGGCAGGTTAACGATGCAATTCAGTGTGGAGGAGTCCTAGTTAGACCTGGCGATGCCATCGTAGGAGATCATGATGGCGTGGTGGTTGTGCCTAGGTCTGAGGTAGATGAAGTAATTCGGATAGCTCATGAGAGAGAAGAAGTAGAGGAAGTCATAAAGGCTCAATTGGAAATTGAAAATTGTTCACCAGGTAAATATTATCCTTTCAACGAAAACACATGGAAACTATATGAGGAGAAAACCGGAAAAAAGGGAGGTCGATGAAAATCTTGACACAAGGCATCCTCTTTTCTACTCTTGATGTAGTTAAATAAACGACTTAGATGGAGACGAGTAGAGACTAAATTGCAGTTCAGAGAGCCCTTGATTGCTGAGATAGGGTACTAGCTTTTAGCTCGAAGATCACTCCGGAGTCTCATTCTGAAAGCCTTACAGTGACTAAGAAATGACGGATTTGCACTACGTTACTAGTGCTTTTTACTGAGTGCCTTGTTGATACAAGGAATTAGGGTGGTACCGCGGACTATTTTAAGGCCCGTCCCTTTTTAGGGACGGGCCTTATATTTTTGGGAGCACATATGTTTGAAGAAGTAAATTCGAAAATGGATTTTCCAGAAATGGAAACTGGTATTTTGCAATGGTGGAATGAAAATAAAATACCAGATAAATACATGGCAAAAAATGAAGATTCCGATAAGCGTTACTCTTTTATAGATGGTCCGATAACTGCCAACAATCCTATGGGAGTTCATCATGCCTGGGGAAGGAGTTATAAGGACCTTTTTAGTCGATTTAGAACTATGCAGGGCTACAAGCAAAGATATCAAAATGGATTTGATGGACAAGGCCTGTGGATAGAAGTGGAGGTAGAAAAAGAATTAGGTTTTACTTCCAAAACTGATATTGAAGGATATGGAATAGATAAATTTGTGACTTTGTGTAAAGAACGAGTCCAGAGATTTGCCGACGTTATTTCAGAACAATCAAAACAATTGGCTTACTGGATGCACTGGGATAATTCCTATCACACCATGTCTGATGAGAACAATTACACAATTTGGCACTTTTTGAAAACATGTCATGAGCGTGGGTTATTGTATGAAGGCACTGATGTTATGCCGTGGTGTCCTCGTTGCAGTACTGGATTGTCTGAACACGAGATTGTTACAGAAGGGTACGTAGAGACAGACCACCCTGGGTTATTTGTGAAATTTCCGATTCTAGATTCAACCTCCCAACCTACTGAGGATTCTCTTCTCATTTGGACAACTACACCGTGGACTTTGTCATCCAATTGCGCTGCTGCGGTGAACGTAGATATAGATTATGTGAAAGTGAAACAAGAGCATGGCTGTTTATATCTAGCAAAATCTCGAATATCTGCACTTGCTGGAGACCATGAGGTGATCAGCGAAATAAAGGGTGCTGAGTTGGTTGGGCTGAATTATGAGGGGCCATTTGATGAATTGCCAGCTCAGAATGGTGTGAATCACAGAGTTGTAGCCTGGGATGAAGTTTCTGAAACCGAGGGAACTGGAATTGTTCATATAGCACCAGGGGCAGGTAAAGAGGACTTTGCCTTAGGCAAAAAGGAGGGCATACCTACCATAGCCCCCTTAAATGATTTGGGTGATTTTGTGGAAGGGTTCGATTGGCTGAGTGGATTAAATGTATATGACGTTAATGACAGAATTTATGAAAATTTGAAGGAAAAAGGTAAGTTTTACCGTTTAGAACGATACAAGCACAGGTATCCACATTGCTGGCGGTGTGGTTCAGAGTTGGTTTTTAGATTGGTGGATGAATGGTTCATCAAGATGGATCCGTTAAGAGAGCCTTTGTCTCGAGTTACGCAAAATATTCGCTGGGTTCCTGAATTCGGGATGAAGCGCGAATTGGACTGGCTTAAGAATATGGATGACTGGATGATTTCTAAAAAGAGATACTATGGTTTGGCGCTTCCGATTTATAAGTGTTCATGTGGCAATTTTGATGTAATGGGAAGCGAGAAAGAGCTTGAAGAGAGGGCTGTAGAAGGATGGGATGAATTTGAAGGCAATTCACCTCATAAACCGTGGATAGATTCTGTCAAGATTAATTGTTCTAAATGCGGGGAAAAATTGGCTCGTGTTTCAGATGTAGGGAATCCCTGGTTAGATGCGGGTATTGTTTCTTTTTCGACTTTAGATTACCGACATGACAAAAATTATTGGAAAGATTGGTTTCCTGCTGATTGGATTTCTGAGAGCTTTCCTGGGCAATACAGGAATTGGTTTTATTCTCTGCTCACAATGAGTACGGTACTAGCTGATTCAGAGCCATGTAAGAATATTTTTAGCTATGCTCTGATGCGAGATGAAAATGGCGAAGAAATGCATAAGAGCAAAGGTAATGCTATATGGTTTGAAGACGCTGCGGAAAAAATGGGAGTTGATGCAATGCGCTGGCAATTTGCTAGCCAGAATCCAGCATCGAATCTCAACTTTGGATTCGGAACTGCAGATGATGTACGCAGGCAATTTTTGATCCCTTTATGGAATGTATATTCCTTTTTCGTAACATACGCCAATATCGATAAATTTGATCCTGATACCACCCCGCCACCGGTATCAAAAAGGGCTGAGTTAGACAAATGGATTCTTAGTGAGTTGAACCTTCTGGTGAAGACGGTAACTGATAATCTTGAAAATTTTCTGCCTGAGAGAGTCACTAGGGAAGTTGAAGAATTCATTGAATACCTTTCCAACTGGTATGTAAGAAGAAGTAGAAGAAGATTTTGGAAGTCAGGATTACTTACTGGCGCAGTCGGTGATGCTGATATAGACAAATTATCTGCATACACAACTCTACATGAAGTTTTGATTACATTAACTAAACTGATGGCACCTGTTATTCCGTTTGTTACCGAAAAAATGTACCAGAATTTGGCTTCTCAATTTTCCTCTGGTAGGGAAAGCGTTCATTTAGAAGATTATCCTGTTAGTGATGAAACATTGATTGATCAAGATTTGACAGAGAGAGTTAGGTTAGCGATGCGTATATCTAGTATGGGAAGGTCAGCTAGAAGTAAGGCAGGGATAAAGGTAAGGCAACCCCTAGGGGAACTTTTTGTAAAAACTAGAAATTCCAGAGAATTGGATATGTTAGATCTAGTAAAAGATCAGATATTAGATGAGCTAAACATCAAGGAGATAAAGCCGGTTGATGATGCAGCTGAGATAGTAAGTTTTAGGTTGCAACCAAATTTACCTGTATTGGGTCCAAAATACGGGAAACAAATAGGCGAAATTAGAGAAGCCTTAAGTCAGGCTGATGTTGATAGTATAAGAATAGCGATTGATTCGAATAATACGGTAGATGTTGCCGGTTTCAAATTAGAGCCTGAGGATATATTGGTAAATGCCGATGAATTGGAAGGTTATTCTACTTCCACTGATGGCGGATATGCAGTAGGAATATCCACAGAAATATCCGATTCACTCAGAGATGAAGGATTTGCCAGAGAATTGGTACACAGCATTCAAAATGTTAGAAGATCAGCAGGTTTAGAGATATCCGACCATATTGATTTATGGATTGAGGGTTCTGCTGAAACATCTCGTATAGTTAATGATTTCTATGACTACGTGTTACAGGAAACCTTGGCTGACAAAGTTGTATTTGAAAATGGTCAACATTACTCATATTCGGAAGAGCACGAATTGGAAGGAGAACAAGTGACGATATCGGTGAAAAAGTCAGGCTANAGTTCGTAACTGGTTTTTCCTCCCACCACAGTTTTCAAAATCTTGATATCTTTGATAGAGAATGGGTCGACATCTAGTAAGTCTTCTTCCAGCACCACAAAATCAGCTAATTTTCCAGGTTCAATGGAACCTTTAGCAGATTCTTCAAACGATGCGTAAGCTCCATTTAATGTGTAAATTCTCAAAGCGTCTTGTGGTGATATTTTTTGACTTGGTCCCCATAGAGTTCCATTTATATCAGTTCTGGTTACACAGCTTTGAATACCCAGTAGAGGCTCATAAGGCCCAGGTGGGTAGTCAGTGGCTCCAGTGGACATTACNCCATATTCCATAAAAGATTTCTGAGCGAACATCCACTCNAGTCTTTCGTCACCGTAATATTGCATTTTCTCGCCGTGATAATAAACATATGTGCAAAAAGGAGTGGCTATAGTCCCGGTTTTGTTCATCCTTGTTAAAATTTCAGNATTAACAAGGGTGCAGTGTTCTATACGGTGTCTTGGGTCCGATTTTGGAAATTCTTTCAGGGCGGCTTCATACGCATCTAGTACCATTGATATTGCTAGGTCNCCATTCGCGTGAATACAAACTTGAAAACCTTCTGAATGCATTTCTCTAACAGATTCATTTATTTCTTCNGCACTCATGGCTTGTATCCCACAGTCATCATGGTCAGAGCCTATGTATGGTTCTGATAAAAAGGCAGTTCTAGCGGCGATTGCGCCGTCAGAAACCATTTTGATACCACCTACCTTTAAATTATCATTTCCGAAACCGGTTCGTATACCTGCATCTCTTAGGGCGGGGAAGTGATGCTTCGCCATAAGCATGTATACACGTAGATCCAAGTCTCCGTTGTCCAGGCCTTCCTGGTACGTTACAAATTCATCATTGGAAACGCTTGCATCATGGACACTAGTCAGCCCTACTTCGCTAAGCATTCCATTAATTAATTTGAGTCCTCGTCTCCTATCTTCAGGTTCTACCTTAGGCAGTAATTCTTTGAATGTTTCAACTGCTCTTTCATAAATTACCCCATTCAGTTTTCCTGTATTTGGATCTCGACCTAATTTGCCCCCGTGAGGATCTGGGGATTCATCAGTAAAACCCGCTAAAGATAGAGCCTTACTATTTGCGTAGTAGACATGGCCAGCTCTGTGAGACACGAAAATAGGTAGTTCGGTACTTACTTTGTCTAAATCTGAAGTCGTTAGGAATCTGTTTTCTTCAGTTTTGGTGTCATCATATTTAAATCCCTGAACCCACTGACCAGGTTCGGTTTTTGCTGCTCTTCTTTTCAATGCTTCTTGAACATCTGAAATACTGCGCAAATCACAATCAGCCGCCATGACATGGCGAGAGCCGCTGCTCAAAACATGTATATGTGCGTCAATAAAACCTGGTATGACTGTATATCCTTTTAAATCCCAGATCTTAGTATTTTCACCACTGAGCATTTTAGTATCTGAGTTCNTGCCCACTGCCACAAATTTACCGTTTTTNACAGCGAAACTTTGCGCTTTGGGGGCGTCGCTATTCACGGTATGTATGTTTGCATTATTGACTATCAGATCAGCTGTGTAATCAGGCATTTTCATCTAACCTACAATACGATCACTTCTCAATTGAGGGAACAGAATAACTTCCCTAATTGACGGGTTGTTGGTGAGTAGCATCGCCAGTCGGTCTATACCAATNCCGAGGCCTCCCGTAGGTGGCATCCCGTGCTCAATAGCGATAAGAAAATCTTCATCAAGTCGGTCCATTTCTTCATTCTGAAACTCTTGCCTAAGCATTTCTTGCTCTTCAAATCGAGCTCGCTGATCGATCGGATCATTTAGTTCAGTAAAGGCATTGCATATTTCCATGCCACATACGAATCCTTCAAATCTTTCTGCAATTCTGTCATCATCAGGAGATTTTTTTGCGAGGGGAGACATTGCTACCGGATAATTTACCAGGAAGCATGGTTGAACCAGCGTGGGCTCTACTTTGTCTGAGATCAATTTGTCGAGGAGTCCGCTCCAACTAACCTGTTGACTTACATCTATCCCAGCTTTGCTCATAGCCTTTTTTAAAGAATCAAGTCCAGGATGTTCGAAGAAGTCTATTCCACTAACTTCTATGATTTTTTCACGTAGATCTATTCGAGGCCAAGGTGGAGAAAATTTCAATTCTTCTTCCCCGTACTTAACAGTTTCTGATCCATTTAAAGCCGTGGCAGCAGTGGAGACAAGTTGTTCGACCATATCCATGACGTCATTATAGTCAGAAAATGCTTCATAGCTTTCCATGGTGGTGAATTCAGGGTTGTGCTGAAGATCTACGCCTTCATTTCTGAAAACACGGCCGATTTCAAAGACCTTTTCAATCCCTCCAACGATTAGACGCTTTAAATGAAGTTCTGTGGCGATCCTAAGGAAAAGGTCCCTGTTTAGAGCGTTATGGTGGGTGGTGAATGGGTGTGCCATTCCTCCGGCTGCAATGGGTACTAATATAGGAGTTTCAACTTCTATAAACCCTCTTTCATTCATGAATTGTCTTATTGTGCTAACCAGTAAGCTACGGGTTTTGGCGGTTTTAATTGCATCTTCATTGGAAATCAAATCAAGATACCGTTGACGAAATCTAGTTTCCANATCCGTTAANCCATGCCATTTTTCTGGNAGAGGTCGAAGCGATTTGCATAGGATTGAAAAAGTCGTTACCTGTAATGTAATTTGCCCTGTTCGCGTACGGAACAAAGTTCCTTCAGCTCCAATCCAATCACCGATGTCCAGATCATCCAATATTTCGTAGTCTTCGTTGAGAACGTTACTTCGCATCATAATTTGTATTCGGCCATCAGTATCAGATAGGTCTATGAAGGAGGCCTTTCCCATTCCTCGGCGACCCATTATTCTGCCGGCCACTTTTATCTTTTNATTGAATTCATCATTCACTTTTTCAGCGGCTTCAAACGCCTCTTCGGCTTGTTTGCTTGTGTGAGTTCTTTTGTAATTGGTAGGGTATGGGTCGATACCCTTTTGCCTCAGTGAAGCAGTTTTTTCAACTCGCACTTTGATGAATTCTTGCTCGTTTTGTTGCGACAATTTCGACCCCTCTGGTCTGAATGTTTTTGAACCGGCAGCTAATTCTAACTGGGCCAAAACGCCATGTAAAACATAAATTTGATAGTTTTATTTAAGGATATTGGAAATTCGAAAATATTGCTGTCAAAAATGCATAAATTATGCTTTGCGAACCATTTGCAAATTGTTACTATCCAGTTATGTGGTATGTTGGATCAGTTGAACATGTTTTAAGGATCTAAGCATATGATAAAAATATCGGGAGGTTACCTTAAAGGGAGGTCTATAGGTTCACCGGCCAAAGCGAAAGGTGTCCGGCCAACTACTCAAAAAGTAAAATTAGCAATTTTTTCAATGCTGGGACATTCNGTCATAAATAGTAAAGTTTTGGACCTATATGCTTGTACTGGTGCGTTGGGAATTGAAGCAATTAGTCGTGGTGCTTTGCAATGTGATTTTGTTGAGAAAAGGTCCCGTAATTGTGGGTTGATATCAAAAAATTTAAAAACCATGGAAGTGATTTCAAAAGGAGAAGTACACCAAGCTGAAGTTTTGAGGTTTTTAAAACGTTCACAAGGCGGATATGACGTGGTGTTTTTGGACCCTCCTTTTGAATTAAACGAATGGGAAGATGTGATGAATGAAGTTGGAAGAGTCGGATTACTAAACGATGGGGGTACAGTGGTCGCGGAGCATCGTTTCAAATCTGACTTGAAGGAATCTTACGGGAATATTAATAGGATTAAAGATAAAAGTTATGGTGATTCAAAAGTAACATTATATGAGGTTGTAAGTGGCTAAAGCATTTTATCCAGGTAGTTTCGATCCTGCTCATAATGGGCATATTGANGTAGCAAAAAGGGCCTCACGGCTTTTCGATGAGGTCATAGTGGGTGTGTATCAGGCCCCACCTAAGGTGTTAATGTTTGATACAGGGGAAAGGGTGGAACTTTTTCAGGAGTCATTAAAAGGGATTGATAATGTGGAAGTTGTGGAATTTACTGGTCTGGCTCCAACTGTAGCCCGTGAAGTAGGGGCTGAAGTTATTTTACGAGGATTGAGGGCTGGTTTCGATTTTGAGCAGGAATTTGAAATGGCGTTGATGTGGCGAAACTTGGCTCCAGATATTGACGTGGTCTGCATGATGACTGCATTGGAACATCAATTTATTTATTCAAGCAGAATAAAAGAAGTTGCACGTCTGGGCGCAAACATAGATAACTTGGTGCCACCGCACATTGCTGCTGCACTTAAAGAGCGTATATAGATTTGACGAGTAATTAGTTAGGGANGGTTCAATATGGATCTTAATCAGCTTGTTAACGAACTAATTGAAGTAAGTAGAAGTGGTACCCGAGTTCCAGGCTTTCGGGGAAAAACTATGATTGATGCTGACAGGTTAGGGGTTTTGCTTTCTGAGCTTCAGAACAACCTGCCATCAGGAGTTCAAGAAGCTCAGACTATCATTACTCAGAAAGATAGCATAATAAGTCAGGCCCAAATGGAAGCTTCCAGAATTGTTGAAGAGGCGAGAAATTCTGCTTCTCAATTAGCCACTGCGGCTTCCGCTGAACAACAAGAAAAAGTTTCTGATTCAGAGGTCCTTAGGGTGGCTAACAACAGGGGTGAAGAAATTNTCGCTACTGCNTCTGGAGAAGCTCAAGAACTGGTCACGAATGCTCAAGATGAAGTCCAAACNGTCATACAAGATGCTCAGCGGAGAGCATACGCTTTGATAAATGATGCTGAAAATCAGGCAGCTGAATTGCGACAGGGAGCTGATCGATATTCAATGGAAGTTTTGTCTTCTATTGAGGAACAACTTTCAAACCAATTAGGCCAAGTCAGGCGTGGGTTGGATGCTTTGAACATCACTCAGACTCCAAGACAAACTCAAAGCAACGTTCCTGAAGCAAGCAATAGTGTTACATAATTTATATGTTGAATTTGTGAAAACCCAACCTATTTGTTTGCAATCAAGGCATGCAATTCTTTCAAGAAGGCAGAGTTTTCATCTAGAGTGAATCCGTCGACTTTATTGATGTTTTCTCCGCTGAATCCATCTACAGCACCCATTGACACGATCTTTTGAATGTTGGCCGTATCATCTTCAACTGATAGTAGTAAATTTTTATTTTTTAAAATGGAAAGGGCCGCAACTAGGCCATATCCTCCCCAATTAGAAACACTGCTGATTATTAGTTTTGAAACCTTAGTTTTTGCTGGAAACCCAACGAGATCTTCAGATTTGTTAACTTCAGCATAAAGATTGCCTAATCCAATTTCATTTCCGCCATCTCCAATTCCTACCGTTGCTGAATGGTTTTCAAATAGGAGGTCTATTTTTGCTGTTTGATTAGTGATCTCCATATCTCTCATGTTTCTATAACGCCCATCAGTTGCCGGAGCACATCGCTCTATAGAAATTAGAAGGTCTGGGTTTTCCTCTTTTAATATTTGTTCGGCTGTCTGAGTACTTATTGATTGATTTACTATGGGGAACTCTATGATTCTTGAATTTGGAGTGGAAATAGCCTCTAACATCTTTGTGCAGTGTGTATCGGTGACGTATATGACTTCGTAGCCTAATTCCTCTAGTGCATTTCCAATTGCGACTGCTCCGGGAGGTCCATCAGTTTCTGCTGCTTTTGCGCTTAAGATATAAAACCCAGTCACTATGAATACCTTTCCTGGGTTATCTAAAACAAATTGAGCAGCGTCAAGGCAAAAATTTTCAGGTAGGGAATCCTTTAATTTAGATATTCCTCTTTTGTCCTGGCTTAAAATTAGTTCATCAAGAGTCATGTGTTTGCCTAGAGAACAGAATAATCTTCATCTTTCATGTCAGTAATAAACATATGGCCGGGCGCATGTGTGATCATCATTGGCGGTTTTGAGGACATTGCTACTGACTGAGGAGTTACACCGCATGCCCAAAATACAGGAACTTCTCCTTCATTTATTATGGTTGGTTCACCAAAATCAGGTTTGGATAAGTCATCTATACCTATTGCCGCTGGATCGCCGATGTGTATCGGTGATCCATGCACGCCTGGGAACCGGGAAGTAACTTGAACCGCTCTAACGACCTTTTCTTGCGGTATAGACCTCATTGACACCACCATGGGGCCGGAGAAAGGTCCNGCAGGTACCGTAGGAATGTTGGTTATATACATTGAGACGTTGGTACCATTTTCGAAATGAGGCAATCTTATTCCGTTTGTAATGAGTGCGGATTCAAAGGAGAAACTGCACCCTAGTAAAAAGGAGACAAAATCTTCCTTCCATATTTCTTGAAGATTTGAAATTTCCGATTTAAATTCGCCGTTTTCATAAACGCGATACAACGGTATATCTGTCCTAATGTCGCTTTTAGGAGCCGTAGTGGATACCTCGATTTGTCCAGGTTCTAGGACTTCAATCAATGGACAAGGCTTTGGGTTTCTTTGACAAAAAAGCAAAAAATCAAAAGCGAGTTCTTTGGGAAGAATAGCCAGATTCGCTTGTACGTATCCAGGAGCTACCCCTGCTGTAGGTCTCTCAAATTTNCTGTCTCGAATTAGGCTGCGGATTTCTCTAGGTGCGAGCGTTACTTCAGAAATGGTAGTCATTTCAACTTTTCCTCCAAGCTCCTGATGACCTTAATCGTTGTCCAATCAATCCTAGTTTATCAATAGCACGGAAACTAATCCACAAATTGCCGGTCCAATGATTGATGCCTTTAGGAGGTCATGCTATTCTTCATGGTCTGTCGGGGAGTGGCGCAGCTTGGTAGCGCACGTGCATGGGGTGCACGGGGTCGCAGGTTCGAATCCTGTCTCCCCGACCAGTTGATTTAACTAGCATAATGCTTGAGAAATCCTATGAGACCTATTAAGGCATGGTTTGAAGCTCTCTGACGCATTCTGGTGTTTGCTAGCCTATATCTACCAGACAGCTTGGTTTCGTGGGTTTGNTTTTTTACTGTTATTTGNACACTGCCGAAAACACTCGAGTTATCATTTTTTTCTATCAGCAGGGGAGATACAATTAGGTGTATGTCTGCCTTGCATGATGCCCCACAGCCTGATTGCGATTCAATGTAATCTGCAGCAGGTAAACTCCTCTGGCTATTCACGGTTCCTATAAAGAACACCTTTTCAAATAGGACACATTCAGATAATAGACTACAAACAACCCCTCCTGTAAAAGATTCCGTTATACAGATCTTCAAATTCTTAGAATGGAGAAGATTGATAGCCACTTCTGAAGGAGTATCATCATCCATACCCCAAATAAATTCATCCCCTACCATATTTTCTATTTNAGATTGGATGTTATTTATTAATGAGTTAGCTTTGGCAATTGTTGAGGCTTTAGCTATCGCTCGGAGGTGTATCCCGTCCTGTTTTGAATATATTCCCAAATAGGGGTTTTCTCGCCCGAACAAATCACTGAGTAGTTCATCCAATTCACCTTCAGAACGACCAAAGGTNTTGACATTCTTGGTTGAGATGAAGGTACCATCCGATAGTGAGGCTAATTTGGGGGCAACATAGTTTTGCCACATGGCGTTTAACTCTATAGGAGGGCCGGGCATAGCTATTACTATTTTTGAATCTTTAGATACGAACCANCCTGGGGCGGTACCGTTTGGATTAGGGAGTGAGATTGCTGACGGTATCAAGGTGGCTTGCTTGATGTTTGTTCTCGGCATCTCAGTGCCTCGTTGAGCGAAAGTCGTTTCTAAGTCTTTTAATAAAGTGGGATCAACAGTCATTTCCTCGTTGAAATATTGTGCAATCGATTCCCTTGTAAGATCGTCCGACGTTGGNCCAAGCCCGCCAGTAGTAATCACTATATCTGACCTTTGGAGAGCACTATTTAGTCCATTAACGAGGTCGTCAAGATCGTCCCCAATTTTTACGGCTATCTTTAAAGAAATCCCTAACTTTGGGAATTCAGAAGCGAGGAAAGCAGAATTTGAATCTACAAGCTCTCCCATTAGCAATTCGGTCCCCACAGCGATAATTTCAGCATCCATAGTCAAAGAGCCTTTTGCTAATAGATNAAAATGACNGATAGTCGAATAAACTAAACCTATTCGGCATATGGAATATCGTCATATATTCCTAATAAAGTTTCCACCCATATTTTTGGGAAGAGAAGTACTGGTTGAGTTATTCCTTCTTCGGCGGATTTCCCATAATAAGCGTTTCCGCCGGGTTCAAGATCACCAATTAAAAGTAAGGATCCGTCGGTATACTTAGTGCCCTGTTCCGTTGTGTTTTGGAAGCGTATTTCGACGGCAGCTGAATTGTCACCAATACCCCATTGAGAATAGTCACGGTCACGTACCTTGTGTACGGCAACATCAACTCCGTCAGGTCCTTTTATGATAGGGAGTAGTTCCTGCCATTTTTGCTCGTCAACTAAATGAGACTCTTTTCCTACAAGGTAATCAATAACTCGCCAANTCCCGTCCTTCTCCCTCTTAAAGCTTAATTGAGCTTTGTCTGTTTTAACATCCTCAGATTCTGGGAAAATATTTATTTCACTTATCTGATTCACAGGTCTTTCAATATACCACTTAGGGTAAGGAGGCTCTACAGCAAGTCTGGCTAGAACGTCTCCCCANGTGTCTGCTATTAGAAATAATTGTGGGAACCCAACTATTTGTCCGTAATGGTGCCAACCATTTGTGGTTTTGTCTCCCAGCCTAAATTCAAGAGTTCTGTTGAGTGTAAGCCCGAGATTAACGATAGTGTGAGGATTATCTAGCCCATACTGAGCTGGGTCCTCTATCATGGTGGTCGTTTCTGTTAGGTCTCTTTTTGTTTGAGGGCCTCCTAATATAAAGTCAATTCCTCCCCATCTATTATGGTCTGGAGGTATCAAGACATCCCAATCAAATGCCCATGTGTCTGAAGGCGTTTTTATGAATGANTCACTTTTTTCTTTGTGGGTGATCTGGATCGATGTCATATCATCGACAGAAACCTGATAGAACCATGGTTTAGGTGGCTTTTTTTCCTCTTCTTGTGCAAACGGGTTGAAGAAGTAAACGGCAACGGCTATCGCCGCTAATACAATAAAGGCTAAAGTAGTTTTAAGATTCAAATTGGAACTCTCTTATCTTCTCCGCCACCATACGACAAAAGACATGAAAAGCATGAAGGTTGGAGGCAAAGTCCAACTAGACCATTTAATAAAGTCTCTTTCTCTGCTGTTCACTACCAATTCTCTATATGGCAGAAGTTTGGGTCTTATAGAAATCAATTCAAAATCATCGGCGAGCCAGTTGATCGAATTTAGAAAAACGTCTGAATTGTCCATACTTGCAAAATATTTGTTAGTAGCGAAATCTGAATCAGAAAAAAGAACAAATTTAGTAAGTTGGTGAGTTGGGCCTAGATCTGTATACATGCCGGAAGCCTCAACTACCGCTCCTACAGGGAATGGGCCTTGTTGTTTATCGGGTGAATACGCGACATCTTCAGGATCGCTTGTCAGCCAGCTCGCTGGGGTAGTCATACTGAGTGGGGTAAAGCTGATGTGCTCCCTTAAAGCAAATTCCTCTGCCGCTGGGCTNAGGATTGCTGCTGAGTCTGGGAGAATCATCACGGATACGTCATCCGCAATTGTAAGACCAGATATCGAGACGCTAGTGGTGAATTGTCCGTTAGCTTTTTGGATCATCGGTGTGAGCATCTGACCTGAAACATTACTTACTGCGTCTACAACATGCTCTCCTGATATTGCCACACCATACAAGGCAGCTAAGCCGTTAAATTTTTCTGGTGGATCAGGNTCCAAGAGCATAAAAATCCTGCCCCCACCTTGTATGTACTTTAAAAGCGCAGTCAGTTCCCCGTCGTCTAGATCTTTGTTGTCCTTTGGTCCAGCAATTATAAGTACTGCAGCGTCACTAGGAACCTCTTCAAATTGCTTTAGGTTTAGAGGCATTACTCTATAGTTATCCCTTTGCATTCCTTCTATGGCGAGATCAAGTCCTTCTAATCCGATAGCTCCAGTCATAGGATCTCTGGATACAGAGGTTTCACCATGTCCTGTCAAATAGTAGATAGTTTTTTGTTCAGTCCCTGTGGCAATGAGTATTCCAGTTACAAAATCCTGTTCTGCTATTAGGGTTACACCTTCGAATTTACCGTCGTCAGCTTCGAATACGATTGCAGGGTAGGTAGTTACATTATATTTTAAGGCTTCTGACCTATTGAGTTCAGGGTCAACAAACGAGAAATCAAAATTTTCAGATCTTCGATCAAATTCGTTTAATAAATCTTCAGCCATCTGACGTTCGTTATCAGAGGAAGCTGCTGATACGAAGAAGGCATAGGCGTGTATTGACCTACCATCTTTCCCAAGATTGTCTAATATCTGGTAAGTTTGTTCTGATAGGGTGAATACGCGTGTGGCTGTCACATCGATTCTATTCGGGTTTTGGTACATTAAAAAATTGGCAATTAGAAGTATTATGAAAAAAGCTACGGACATAACAGCTACGTTTACCCCGTATCGTCCTTTTCTTCCTGCAAGAAAAATTGCAATGGATCGCGGGGACAGCACTAGTGATAGGAATATTAACCCTGCTCCTCCCATGAGCACCCATAAAGACAAATCTTTGAGACCGTCAAACGCCAGATTGATAGAGCCGCCTAAGACGACTGAAAAAATGCCCGCTGCACCTAATATGATGCTCCAAAAACTGGGAGATTTTATTGACGCTAAAATAATTTCCGAATAAGAGTCATCTTGAGGTTGAAGTGACATTTCTATCTCCACCTCCTTGTTTCAAGGGACCTTATTGAAAGGAATAGAAAGATTCCCACAATACTTAGAAAGTAAACTACGTGACTTATATCAATTACACCTTTGCTAAAGTCCGATAATCTTGCATTCATTGACAATGCAT
>PBWI01000034.1 GCA_002728195.1 Chloroflexota bacterium | reverse complement strand
TCAGGAACTTCAAGGAATCCATCAATTATCTGGAGTGGTTCAGATAATATGGGATATTGATCTCTAATTGAGACTGATTCAATATTGTATTCCTGAGCATATGGTGCACCTGGGGTGGCAGCGACGAAATGAGCGTGAGCCACTGTGCTTATTGTAGGCTGTGTGTTATGGCAAGTAATGGGGATTCCTAGAGAGTCTGCGAGATTAGCGATTTTGATCAGAGTGGTAAATCCCGGAGTTTTCACAATGTCAGGTTGNACGATGTCTATTTTTCCTCTTACCATAAGTTCTTTGTATTCATANAGGCTGTATATCATCTCTCCTGACGCTATGGGAATTGATAGAGCATCTGCAACCTTGGCAAGTCCGGGTAAATCATAGTGAGGACGAGGTTCTTCAAAGTGAAAAACGCCTAATTCTTCAAGCTGTTTACCTATTTCTATTGCATGATGTGCAGAATAGGCCCCATTCACGTCAACCAGTATGTCTATATCGTCCCCCACGGCTTTTCTAACTTCAGTCACTGTATCGATGGTTTGATCAGAAGGATCATCAATTTTACCGGGTACAGCGCTGTGCAATTTGTATCCACTATAACCTTCCTCAGCAAACGATAGAGCTCGATTCGCTTCTTGTAGAGGGGTGAGATCGCGGGCCATAGAGCTGGCATAAACAGGCACTTTTTCTCGCACTTTTCCTCCGAGTAATTGATAAATCGGTAAATTAAGGTACTTTCCTTTAATATCCCACATAGCAATGTCGAGACCTGCAATACCTATCCATATTGCACCACCAATTTCTAAGGCCTGACCAGCTGTAGCCATATCNCTAAATCTTGCTTCTGTATCAATGGGGTCTTTTCCTATTAAAGTAGGGGCTANCAGTTGCTCTACCACCGTTTTGGTTACCAAAGGTTGTCGTCTGAAGCATTCACCAATGCCTGTTACGCCATCATCAGTATGAATAAATACAAATGGGTGGTGTTCATCTAATACAACGTATTCAACTGAAGTTATTTTCATACTTATAAGCCCAATATTCTTGCTGTCATCCAACAATCCTCTTTGATTTTAGGTTTGTTATATCGTCGTTTGAAAAACCTAGCTCCATCAATACTTGATCAGTATGTTCCCCATGATCTGGGGCAGGTAAGTCTAGTTTTCCAGGAGTNCGTGAAAATCGAAATGGGAGACCTTGTAATCGAATTCGACCTAAATTGTAGGAATCATTTTCGGTAGTTAAACCAAGTGACTGTGCCTGAAGGTCATCATGAATTATTCTTAATGTCCTATTCGGAGAGCATTTGACCCCCGATTTTCTAAAAAGATCTATCCAGAAGGACACATTGTTTTCTATGAATATTGATTCGAGAGTTTGGTTTATGGTTTCTTCGTTTTCGCTTCGGATTTCCCGATCATAAGCTGCCATATCACTTTTTCCGATGGCATGACACATTTTGCTCCACTCAATATCTTCTCTGCAGGAGAGGAAAAACCAACCATCGTTTGCTTCATAAAGGCGATAGCCTACAGANTGTCCTACTGAACCCAATCTGGGCTTTGCTGGCTTATTTGCGTAATCAAAATATTCTGCAGCTTGGTATGCAAAGGCTGCGTTCACCAAAGATATTTCAACGTGTTGACCTTGTTGAGTTTGAGATCGGTAATATAGAGCGGATACGATTCCATAAGCCGATAAAATTGCTGACGTGTAGTCAGAGGCGGCAATCCTTAAAAAGACAGGGTCACCTTCTCCACCTTGATCTCTCATTGCACCGCCCTGAGCTTGAATGAGTGGGTCGAAAGCGGGGTATTCACTAAATGGTCCGGTCAGGCCATAACCATTCACTGTAGAGTAAATAATTTTCGGATTTACCTTTTTGAGACTTTCATAGTCAACGGATAGGCTTTTTGCTATTCCGGCTCTGTAGTTTTCTGCAACTACATCAGCTTCCCTAACTAATTGGTGAAATATATCTAAACCTTTTGGATCTTTTAGATTAANAATCATTCCTCTTTTGCCTTGATTCCATCCTTGAAAGGCTGCTCCATTTTGTCTAAATCCATCTCCTGCGAAAGATTCCACTTTTAGTACATCTGCACCGAGGTCTGCTAGCAATGTAGTCCCGTATGCCCCCGCTATGTATCCAGTTAGGTCTACAACCTTTATTCCTTCCAAGGGATGCTTGGCGATTTTGCCCTTGCTAATAGAGTTCTTAGTAAAAACTTTCTGTAAGAGTGAATTGTTTTCTCCTGCAGATTTAGCTGGTTTGGGTTTGGGTGATGTAGACACCGAGAATTTCAAAGGTGGTGAGACTTGGGTCGTAGTTCCCAGTTCAGGGTCTTCAATCGTCTGAAGCATTTGATTGTGAATGACCTGAGGATGTTGAGAAAACCATTCTCTTGTTTCAGCTGGAGCACAAGGCACATCGTTTTCTCTCAGGATATTTAGCCAATGCTCCCTAGAATTTGAACTGAATATGGGTTCCAATATTTCTGCTAAATCGTTCCAATGCTCTGCAGGAATATTCCAAGGTGCCTCAGTGAAGCGAGGGTCTTCCAACAAATCGAAACATTCCAGGGCTATGCATAATTTGTTCCAAAAAACGTTGTTACCGCAGGCGACAAAAATCCAGTCGTCAGAACATTTGTATAAACGGTATACAGGTAATCCTGTGGATGGACCCGGGCCCCTGCGCCGAGCGGGAGTTGTTACCTTTTCGCCATCAATAAAACCAGTCGCCTGCATTGCTGTTGAGCCAGCATAGAGAGGAACTTCAATTTTCTGTCCTAGGCCGCTAGATTCTCTTTCAAATAATGCAGCGGCAATGGCAAGAGAGGCCGTAAATGCTGTTCCGTAAGTTGCAAACGGCAATTGCACGTAAATTGGTTTTCCAGTCTCTCCACCTTGACCCTCATGGATACCTGTATACGTACCCACGGTACCGTCATCACCGGGGACTTCTGCCATGGGGCCAATGTCTCCGTATGGAGGTATAGAGCAGTGAAGTAAGGAGGGGTTTATTTTCGAGAGACTTTCATAGTCTAAGAAGGTAGATTTAGCTTCTGATATTAACCAGGTGGTAACGGCAATGTCAGAAGATTTGATAAGTTGGTGAAGTTCCTCAATTTGTTGCTGTGAGGAAAGGTCTAAGCAAATGCTCTTTTTCCCACGATTATAGAACCTATAATTCGGATCGGACCTTAATGGATCTCCTCCTATAGGTTCAATTTTTATCACTTCAGCACCCATGTCGCTCATNAGCAANGAGGTGTACATTCCTTGAATGTCTCTNCTGAAATCTAAAACCCGTACGTTAGAAAAAGTGCCTGCCAACTTTAAAGTACNCTCCTATTTGATTATTTAATCTTTGCTTTCATTACTCGAACTTCATCAAGTAATCTTTGTTCTGTAATTGAGGTAGGTAAGTTCGTAGAATTTTTGAGAATTTGTTCCCGTTGATCAAGATAGCTCNAAGCGTGATGCTTGCATCTGTAATTGTTATCCATTANCAGTATCAATTCATTTAAATGGACGGTTACTTTTTTTGTGTCGGTATTGGTGCCACAATCGGTGCAAAATTCTGATTGCATCTTAATCCTAGTATGAAGATCTTTTTTGTTGGTATGTACCATATCAAATTGGATCTGATAATGTACTGATCGCTTCGCCAATCTTTTTTCGTTATGATGACAAATAGGATATAGCTTCAAGGAGATATAAATATGGCAGGGAGNGAGAAAGGACAAATTCCTATGGTAGTCCATGGTACTGAGNCAGCTGATCAGACGGCCCAGACACCTGGCATGGAACGAAAACCCGCGATACATAAATCATCAGTAGGGGCCAGTAAGATATGGTTTGGTACAGTAACCTGTGCTCCTAATCAAAAAGGGCCGCCACACCATCATGGTGAGGCAGAGACGGCAGCGTATGTCATATCAGGCCATATACGTGTCTATTATGGAAATGATTTTAAGGAATACGTTGAGGCCGGACCGGGAGATTATTTGTTTGTCCCAGCAAATACTTGGCACATAGAGGAAAATCCTTATGATTCTCCCTCTGAACAGTTTTTAACGAGAGGGCCTGACAACATCGTTGTTAACATGAAGTAAAACGCACCGATTGAATATATAAGTTCTCAATATTTGGTTATCTGGGGCTGGTGCGAGGATCAACGCCGTGCTTATTTGGCCTTCTGTCGCCTTGCCTTATACTCCAAATAATTAAGATAATCCAACCAACCAAAATAGCAAACCACAGTAATTGCCACCACCCAGATTTACCGATGTCATGGAGCCTTCTTGCCCCAATAGCTATANCTGGTAAAAATGTGGCNAGGTTGAAAAGAGCCTGNGTTACTCCGATACCTAGGGAATCTATGATTCCTGTAACAAAACCGCCCAAAAATAAAAAGAGAGCCCACCACCAATATTCTGCTCTAGTTGCTCTGCCTCTAAAGTTCACATAATTCTTGAACCCGAGACCAATAGCTTCTCCGAATCCAACCATTGAATTTTCGGGACCAATGTTTTGGGGGTCTGTGTTTGCCGAATCTTCAATAAGCTGGGTACCACAAACGCCACAAAATTTTGCGGACGATTCGTTTTCTTTTCCACATGTTTGGCAATTCATAATACGCATATTGTAAATATCTTGGTTAGAACTTAAAACATGTTTCTAGCATATTTTATANAGGAGTCCAGATTCAGTAACGACCACCACTTGTCTCAATAGTTACACCGGTAACGTAGTTCGCGTCNTCTGAAGCTAGAAAAGCGATAACCTTTGCCTGATCTTCTGGCTCAGCTACACGTTTTAATGCAATTGCTTCAAGGAGTTGTTGTTTGTTTTCCTCTGATCTTTGTTCCCACCTTGGGCCTACTCTTTCACTCAATGTAACAGATGGGGCGATTGCATTGCAGGTGACACCGTATGGTCCGGCCTCTCTAGCAACTTTTTTNGTGAAAGCCCTAATGCCNGCCTTGGCAGCAACATAGGCACTACCNGGGTCCCCCATAAGATTACCCCCATGAGCAGCGTCGGAAGATAANTTCACTATTTTTCCATTGCCTTGTTTTTTCATCTGGCTAATAACAGCACTAGTGCATAAAAAAGTACCCTTNAAGTTAAACTGGACAATCTTNTCCCAATCATTTAGAGAAAGATTATCAACTGAGGCTCTGCTATCNGNGATAATGGAGCTGCCTCCAACAGCATTTACTAAAATATCAATTTTGTTAAACNTGCCTANAATTGAGTCGACTAATTCNTGAACTTGATCTTCTTCCAACACNTTTGTTTCAAAGGGGTTGATGTTTCCCCCTTCGTNCTCTATTTCCTTGGTTAANNTTGCCAGTGCATCTGGGTTTATATCCACAGCCACTAACTGAGCTCCTTCCCGTGCAAGGATTTTNGCAGTAGCNTTGCCTATNCCATTGGCCGCAGCTGTGACTATGGCAACCTTGTTTNCNAACCTCATGGTCAACTCCCTATTAATTCCAATTTGATCAGGAAAAGTCATTGGCAGTGTAGGAGATGTCGGTAGGAAAATCTATAAACCAAGGCAACTTTGTACTTTATGGGGAATAAAACATATATTGGGATGCTATGCCGATCGCTGCTGCTAATCTAGGAACAAAAACGGTGTATAATACCCACTCATCATCATGTGGGGCTGTAGCTCATCTGGGAGAGCGCTTCAATGGCATTGAAGAGGTAGGGAGTTCGAGTCTCCCCAGCTCCACCACACTATTATTCCTTCCTAAAACTGCCTCGCCTGCGGCGAGGTCTGGGCTACTGAATTCTTGAGTGTTCACAAAAGTGTTCACAAGTTGGTCGTATCTATCCTTAATTTCTGGCTTCCACGGACGCTTTCCAGTTTTCATCATACTCAGATAGGACGGAGCTATTCCTAATATCTTTGCCTGTTGTCTAAGACTCATTTTGCTCCTCTCTTTCTTCCCTCATTCCTGCATATTTACCCCACCACAATTCCAAATCTAGTTCCTCGTTATGCTTGTCCATAGCCTCCTTTTTGTATACGCCAATCTCTACACAGAACTCAACTCTCGCATAGTCTCTGGCTCTTTCTACTACCTTTTCCAAATTCCACACCCCCTTTGCTAACACGGTGAGTAAATATAGCCTTTCATTTCGTTTGGTTGTCCTGTAGATGGCGCCCAATCAGATATAACTATTAAAAAAAGGGTGGAAATAATAAAAATAACCGACATAAGTAATAACCAAAAGCGAATATCGTTCTTGGAGCTAGAAAGCAATGAGCCACGGTATTCGTAAGCATATTTAAGGCAGCGAAGGAACAGCAAATCTTCCTTGATTATTGGGCCATATCTTAAACCTGACTTAACGTTAGATATCACCCAATGGGCATTCTCGGTCCACGGTCGGTCAACACTATTGAAAATATCCCCTTTGGTAATCCTGATAGTGTCTACTGGGTCTTCCTGACTGAGCAAATACCGAGCCTTTGAAATTTCCCTTGGATGGTATCTTTCCTCTTCTTCATTAGTGGGGATACTCAAATTTCACACCTTTGCCAAGCTGTTGGTATTAAGACAAGTTCACCATTTCTAATTTCATGCCGCCATTATAGGCATAGTGGAATTACGTGCGAGTTATTGTGAAATGCTCACTCTTCTCTGACATTCCTCAATATGACTGACAAAAGATAAAACATATTCCTTTTCGCGTCGGTATATTAGTACTATTGGCCCATGAAATGGTTAGAGAACAAATGTGCAAGCAAATAGGGAGCCTTTTTACAAATAGCACTTCACTTATAGGAAAGTAGAACTTATGAGATGGATTCTAACGTCACTCGCAACTTCGATGATAGGAATTGTCGTATTAGTCGCTTGCCAGGGCAATGTATTTCATCTTAAAGCGGGGGATTGTTATAACAGTGTGCCGTTTAGCGGTGAGTATATTACTGAGGTTGGCGATGTAGAACTGGTGAAATGTGATGAGCCGCACGAAAGGGAGGTCTACGCAATCTTTGATTTGCCAGACTCTAGCTGGAAGGGTGACGACTATGTCTGGGAGCAAGTTCATACAGGGTGTATGGCCAGATTTGAAGAGTTTGTGGGTATTGAATATAAGCTTTCGGCATTGGGTGTCGACACCATCTTCCCTCTAGAAGAGTCTTGGAATATGGGCGACCGGATAGTCATATGCAGTATCATCGAAGAATCGTATTCGAAGGTCTCTGGGTCAGCAAAGGGTAGTAAACGTTAGCGCTGTGAATATTCTGGACGCTACAACGCAGTCGCCATTATAAATAATTCAAAAATCTGTGCCGTACTATGCTCGCTGGATAGAGATGGTGCAGAGATGAAGCCCCTTTGAATGTTGAGTAACGGTTATTATTAAAAGATGAAAATCTTAATCGTTGGTGCAACGGGAAAAACAGGGTTACGTCTTGTAACGCAGCTCTTGGCAGAGGGACATTCCGTGACCGTCATTGTCCGCACGGCTGAGAAGCTACCTCAAAATATCAGG
>PBWI01000033.1 GCA_002728195.1 Chloroflexota bacterium | reverse complement strand
GAGACTTCACTTCGAGACGATGTCAATGATTTCCGAGAATATGCCGATGTTCTTTATAGTGCTCATGCTCCAACTACCATAGGTGAAGAACGATTGAATATTGCAGCAACGGATAGTGACTTTAGAAACGAGTGTATTTTGGTTTTTAAAGATTATATTGATCGCTGTGCGGCGTTTCCAAATATTGGACAAATCAACATGCATTTTGGTCTTAAGAATTGGGTTTCTGAGACGCAACCACGTGGCCAAAAAGGGGATTATGAGACACATATTGAATCAATAAGGACTCTTTCAGACTACGCACGAACCTCAGGGATTGAAATTGTTTTGGAGAATTTGAATTGCTATTGGGCGCTCAACAATATTTCGGATGACACTGATTTCGATCAGGTTAACTGGGATAATTCTAATGAGGCCTTTGGAATGAATCCGGAGGAATGGATTCAGATGTGCTTGGATGTTGATAGAGACAATGTCCAACTTTGTCTCGATACCAGCCATGTATCGACCTATGGACACAGATTTCCAGAAGAGGAGCGCGCGGAAAAGATTGAGGCTTTTCTCAATCGTCCGGACCTCATTACCCATGTACATTGGAGTGACAATTATCTCTACGACGTTAGAGGGAGAAATGATTCCCATCTGTCTGTGGGCAACGGTTCAATACCTGCAGACTTTCATCGGCGGGTCAAAGCTTTAGAAGCGACCATTCTCTTAGAGCATTTTTACACCAAAGAAGAGTTACATGAAGAACTTGAATTTATTGAACGGTTGTAATCAATTTGGGTAAATTCACTTTTTGGAATAATACAACGTGATTAGAATGGGATGGTGCCGAAGGAGGGATTCGAACCCACACACCCTTGCGGATACTACGTCCTGAACGTAGCGCGTCTACCGTTCCGCCACTTCGGCATCTACTGGTGGGCGATAGAGGGCTCGAACCTCTGACCTCTACCGTGTGAAGGTAGCGCTCTAACCAGCTGAGCTAACCGCCCTAATTTCGCCCAGTAAGGTCAATTCTTAGAGACTGGTTTTCTGGCTACGGCTGGATTTGAACCAGCGACCTAGCGCTTATGAAGCGCCCGCTCTAACCCCTGAGCTACGTAGCCATGAAAGTCTAGAAGACTAATAAAATATAATAGCCGGTATAAGGGGTGTCAAACAATGGATTCTATCGAGAAACTTGAATTGCGTGTGGACTTGATTTTGGATAAAACTAATACTGAATTGCGAGAGTTGTTGATTGAGGCGGCATCTGCCATAGAAAATTTCCCGGGCTTTTTGGGTATGGAAACTGTCCAGGCAATAGAAATTGACCCTATTACGGGATTTCCAGATAGAGGTTGTATTGTGATTACTCCAGAGGGGTTTTTAAAAGAACTGAGTTTGTCCATACTACCTGGTGCATCGACTCTGGGTGGATATGAACAATCTGAACAATTTAAAGATTTGGATTTGCCACTAGATGAGGAAACAGTATACCTTTACCGAGCTATCAGATTATTAGCAGAACTCGCTTGAATTAAGTAATTTTATGAGAGGTACGCAAAAATGGGTAACATAGGAATAACTACATTCCCCACTGATTATTCGATAGATATAGCAGTGTTGGCAGCTAAGGCTGAGGAAACTGGTTTTGATTCTCTCTGGGTTGCCGAACACCCGGTATTGCCAGTTGGAGCGAAAACTCCTTGGCCAGGTCCTGGAGGGGTTATACCAAAGAAATATGCAGATGTTGCTGATCCTTTCGTGGCCTTGGGCAGAGCTTCCGCAGTAACAGAAAAGCTACTTTTAGGAACTGGGATTTGCTTGGTACCAGAAAGAAATCCTTTGCTTCTTGCAAAAGAGGTAGCCACTTTAGATATGTACGCCAATGGCAGATTCCTGTTTGGTATTGGTGCTGGATGGCTGGAAGAAGAAACCGATATCATGGGTGGTGATTTTGCACATCGATGGACCCAGACTAGAGATTCCGTGATGGCAATGAAAGAACTTTGGACTACTGTGGAAAGCGAATATCATGGCAAATATTATGATTTCCCTCCCGTATATTCTTTTCCCAGACCTGTACAGCGGCCACATCCCCCTATTTATCTGGGTGGGCATGCGAAAAATGTGTTCAAAAGGGTTGTTAACTGGGGAGATGCATGGATGCCTAACCGGATAACTCCAGAAGATATTGAATTTGGCAAGAATGAACTGAAACGACTTTGTGAGGAATCAGGAAGGGATTTTTCAACGATCGGCATAACAGTTTATGGTGCCACTCCTGACCCTAGCATCGTAGATGAACTTTTTTCTGCTGGTGCAGAAAGGATCGTTTTATCCATAGATAGCGTCCCTGAGAAAGATGCGTTACAACAATTGGACGGATTTGCCGAAAATTTTCTATAACAGGTTAGGTTAGGGTCTACCAATTCATTACCAGACTTCTGGTATACTTCGATTTGCTATCTCCCTGTGATGTGTCCGTGTTTTGAGGTCCGGACCCTCATTGAGGAGAAATTTTTTTGCCCAGAATTAGTTATATGTTTAGGAGAGTAGTTGATGCCGGCCTATGCGATCCTCGGTGCTCAATGGGGCGACGAGGGTAAAGGTAAAATAATAGATTATCTCTCACGACGAGCAGATATCGTGGCTAGATTCTCTGGCGGTAATAATGCTGGCCATACGGTGATAAATGATTTAGGAGACTTTAGCCTGCACCTTGTTCCATGTGGTGTTTTTAGCGATGGTGTTATGAACGTTATAGGGAACGGTGTAGTTGTTGATCCTGATGTGTTAATTGAGGAAATGGAGGCTTTGCAGCAGGGGGGGGTGGATATAAGTAACTCTCTTATGATCAGCGAAAGGGCACATCTGATAATGCCTTATCACGTTATATTGGATACATTGGCTGAGAAAGGACGCGGAGCTAAGGCTATAGGTACCACGGGGAAAGGAATTGGCCCAGCCTATAGTGATAAGACTTCAAGGACGGGAATCAGGGCTGCAGATATTTTGGATTTGGAAGCCTTGGAAGTTCGCCTGAATGCGGTCCTTCCCTATACGAATGCAATATTAGAAAAAATATATGAAGTTGAACCAGTTTCATTGAATTCAATACTTGGAAAGAGTGAATATTGGCAAAAGCGTCTCGGTTCCTTCATCAAACCGGTGGGACGGTATGTAAATGATACCTTGGATGATGGGGGGACAGTAGTGTTGGAAGGAGCTCAAGCGATATTACTTGATTTAGATCACGGGACTTACCCATTTGTAACATCTTCAAGCCCGACGATTGGAGGAGCTAGTACCGGATTGGCCATACAACCAAAGCAAATAACAAACGTTTTGGGGATATTCAAGGCCTATAACACTAGGGTTGGATCAGGACCGTTTCCCACAGAATTATTTGATGACATAGGAGAAGGAATACGAACTGTCGCAAAAGAATTTGGCACCACTACGGGACGAGCTAGAAGGATTGGATGGTTTGATGGAGTTCTGGCCAGGTACAGCAATAGGATAAACGGATATACCTCTGCTGTAATAACAAGATTGGATGTTCTGGATCACCTGGATTCTATTAATATCTGTGTGGGATACAACTTGGAGGGGGAAATTTTAGATGAACCCCCAGGAGGAGTTACGGCTTTGGACAGGTGCAAGCCAGTATATGAAACTTTAGAAGGGTGGGATGCGCCAACAGCTGGGATATCGGATGTTTCAAAATTACCGACGAGAGCCAGAAAGTACGTCGACCGTTTGGAGGAATTGATAGGGTGTCCAGTTGACATTATATCTACCGGTCCACACAGAGATCACACAATAATGGTAAGAGATATACTTGATACCTAATATCCGATTTTGCCGATCTAAGAAATTGGCAGGTCAACCTTGTATTCATCCATTACTGGATTAAAAGGTGATGTGAAATCTTCATCAGGGTCGCAAAGCGGTAGCCTGTTTGGTCCAGCGTTAAATCCTGCTCTATTAGCTGCATATTTTATTGGTATTGGGTTAGTTACCCAAAAGAGAGCTTTGAAAATCGGGAGTAACCTCTTGTGTTCTGCCGCAGCACTCTCAATGTTGCCCTCAAGAATGAGCCCCATCATGGTTTTAATTTGATTGCCATACAGGTTTGAGGCCACGCTGACTACCCCATGCCCACCGACACACATGATTGGGAACGTTTCATCGTCGTTTCCAGACCAAACACGAAACCCGTCAGGAGCCTTGTCAATAATGTTGGTGATTTGAACATAGTCACTTGAAGCCTCTTTGACACCTACTATGTTGTCTATTTCGGCTAATCGGAGTGTTGTTTCCGTAGTCATGTTCAAGGCTGTTCGAGATGGAACATTGTAGAGTAACCCGGGAAGAGAAGTGGCTTCGGATATCGCTTTGAAGTTTTGGTATAGTCCCTCTTGGGTCGGCTTATTGTAGGCAGGTACAGTGAGGAGTAAACCGTCAGCTCCCACCTTTTCTGCCTCAATGGAAAGCTCAACGGATTTTCTGTGGTTATTGTCTGTTGTTCCTGCAATTACTGTGGCAGTATCTCCTACAGCTTCTTTCACTTCAGCGAATAGTTGAACTTTTTCATCATCCGACATGGATGGTGACTCACCCGTTGTACCACCAATGACTAGCCCGTCGGTACCTGAAGCAACTAATCCCTTGGCAAGTTTTCTAGCTTGAGGGAAGTCGATATTACCTTCTGAATCAAAAGGGGTAATCATCGCCGTGAGGAGTCTTCCAAAATCTACCATCTTCTTATTTTCTCCAGTTTCTTTCAGATACTACGTCGCGTTTCATCATTTCTTCTGCTATTTGAATAGCATTCAAAGCCGCACCTTTTCGTAAGTTGTCACAGACTACCCACATAGCTATTCCGTTCGGATGGGATATATCTTTTCTTATCCTTCCCACAAGAACCTCATCGCTTCCGGCTGCGTCTATTGGCATAGGATACACGTCGGAGAATGGGTCGTCTACAACTCTTATACCTCGTTCATTCTCCAGAATTTTAGTTACCTCATTGGGGGATATTGAATCCTCAAACTCTATATGTATAGCCTCGCTGTGGCTGACAGCGACTGGTACTCTTACGCACGTTGCGGATACCAGAATATTAGAATCATGCAATATTTTTTGCGTTTCATAAAGCATTTTCATTTCTTCTCTGGTGTATCCGTTTTCTTGAAAGGGTTCTATGTGAGGTAATACATTAAATGCTATTTGATGAGGGTATTCTTTAGCTGTGACTGGCCCGTCGTTGAGGATTGCTTGGCTTTGTTGTTCCATTTCGGTTAGCGCTGCAGCACCTGTTCCAGTTACAGATTGGAATGTGTCGACCACTACTCGCTTTACTGAAGATTTCTTCATTAATGGATTTAATACCATTACTAGAGGAGTAGTGGAGCAATTCGGAATAGCTACTATTCCTTTGTGTTCATTTAAATCTTCGGCATTCACTTCAGGTACCACTAAAGGGACATCAGTATCCATTCTGAAAGCAGAACTATCATCGATCGCTACGGTCCCATGCTTTGCTGCCAATGGTGCAATTTCCCGACTGACGTCGCCACTAGCCGAAATGAAGGCAAAATCAACTTCATCTAAAACTTCTGGAGTGCATAACTCTACTGCTATTTCCTGCGATCTAAATTTAATCTTTTTCCCAACTGATCGTGTTGAAGCGCATAGTCGAATATCATCAATAGGGAAATCTCGTTGTTCAGCAATATCCAAGAATACCTGGCCTACTGCTCCTGTTGCCCCAACAACTGCGATTTTGCAAGAATTCAAGTAAGTTCCTCCGTGTTTTGAATATTAATTGAATGTATACAGATGGGTACTATAAATGAGAGGACTATAACCCCATGATTTTATCTAGCCCTACAGTCAATCCAGTTGATGATCCTGAGGCATTTATTGCCATAATTACTCCTGGCATAAAACTTTCCCTGTTGATAGAGTCATGGCGTATTGTGAGGGTTTGCCCTAGAGATCCAAAAACCATTTCGTGGTGGGCCACTCGTCCTGGCATTCTGCCACTGTGTACTACCACTCCTGAATGGTTTCCGCCCCTTGTATCTTTTATAAGCTCTTTTTCTGCAGCAGGCGCCTCAAATGTTCCATCTTTGCCTTCTGCTGCTGCTTGAGCAATTGCAATTGCAGTGCCAGAAGGAGCATCAATCTTTGCTTCATGGTGTACTTCTGTCAGATCGGCGTAGTCGAAAAATCTGGCAGCCTCTTTAACTAGATGAGACATGAGTACTGCTCCCATAGCAAAATTGGGTGCAATGATTATGCTTGTATTATTGGATTCAGCTAGCGATTTGGCGGCTTCAAAATCTGCCTGAGATAAGCCTGTTGATCCAATAACACAATTGGCCCCTGTTGGAGCTGCAGCTTCCATTACTGATTTTGCTCCGGTGGCATTAGTAAAATCGACAACAACATCAGCCCCTCTCACCGCATCTTTTATGTTTTTATGAACGGGTATAACCCCATTACCCGTAGGCAAGGCGATCTGGTCCACAGTGCTAGCAATGTCTGATCCGGCGATTGGGTCCATCCCTTCGGCGTTATTAACTGCATTCAGCACTTCTTGACCCATTTTACCGAGGACTCCGTTAACAACGACTTTGATATTAGCCATATTGGAACTCCCTTAACGTTTTGGTTGTGATATTTAACCTAGCTTGCCATCTTTCCAGTGTTAATCCGTCAGGAGGGCTTTACGAGATAGTTTTATACGACCAGAGTCATCTACGTCTATCACTTCGACGGTGATTTCTTCTCCCACGCTCACAACGTCCTCTACCTTTGCAACACGATAATTTTCCAATTCACTTATATGGACCATACCGTCAGTTCCCGGAGCTATTTCTACAAAAGCTCCAAATTTCGCGATATTTACAACAGGACCAGTGATTATGTCTCCTACATTTACCTCAACTTTTTCGACTTCATCTCTTGAGCTTTGTCGGGTAGGACCTGATTCATCAGAACCATCTAGCAAGGCTTTCATAGACAGTTTGATTTTTCCTGACTGGTCTACCCCGATAACTTTTACTTCCACTTCATCTCCGACTGAAACCTCATCTTCCACGTTCGCAACCCTGTAGTTGGCTAGTTCACTGATATGAACCATACCGTCGGTACCGGGTAAAATCTGAACGAACGCACCAAAACTTGCTATTTTCGCCACAGTGCCGGTGAATATTTCTCCTACTTGTATTTCCCTAGTGAGATCTTCGACCATCTTTATGGCTTTTGCTGCGTCATCAGCGTTGGCTGAACCAATCAGCACGGTGCCGTCGTCCTGTATATCTACTGTGGCGTTTGTTTCCTCCACAATTCCTCGTATGGTCTTCCCGCCTGGGCCTATCACGGCCCCTATTTTTTCCGTAGGTACCATGATTTTTTGTATTCTAGGAGCAAAAGGGCTGACTTCAGACCTGACTTCTGGGATGGCAGATGTGATCACTTCCAAAACTTGAGTTCTAGCTTCTTTCGCTTGAGAGAGAGCATCTTTTATAACTTCAAAACTTATGCTGTTGACTTTTATATCTAACTGAATTGCAGTTACTCCTTCTGAGGTACCTGCAACCTTGAAATCCATATCTCCAACGTGGTCTTCAAGTCCTTGTATGTCAGTTAGAGTTACGTATTCTCCATCTTCTCCCGTAATTAATCCTACCGAGATTCCAGCTACGGGTGACTTGATTGGGACGCCAGCATCCATTAATGCAAGGGTACCTGCACAAACACTACCCATAGAAGTACTTCCATTGGAACTTAAAGCCTCACAAACAACTCGAATCGTATACGGGAAATCCTCTTGAGATGGTAAAACAGCACTCAAGGCACGCTCCGCCAGTGCACCATGCCCGATCTCTCGACGACCAGGGGATCCTACTCTTCTAGCTTCCCCAGTGGAGTAAGGAGGGAAATTATAATGAAGCATAAAATTTTTGGTTTCTTCTGGACTAAGGTTATCAAGCCTCTGTGCGTCGCCTGAAGACCCCAGGGTCGTTACTCCCAGTATTTGAGTTTCACCTCTGTTGAATAACCCCGTGCCATGAGTACGAGGTAAAATTGATACCTCAGCTGATAGAGAACGAATTTCTCTTAATCCTCTTCCATCAGGTCTGACACCGTCCTTGAGGATTCTGACTCTGAATTGTTCATCTAGTAATTCTTCGAATGCTCCTGCGGCAATGCTTGAGTCAAATTCTTCAGATAGTGATTCTGTCAGCTCATCTTCAAGTACTTTCAATTTGGATCTCATATCTTCTTGATCCTCTGCATCAGACAAAGCACCATAGATGCGATCTCCCAGGATTGTTCTTGCTTGAGCGACTGCTTCTGGGTCATGTCCTCTTGGAATGTAATCGGCTTTTGGTGTACCTATTTCTTCCGCAAAATCCTGCTGCATAGAAATGACTTCCAAATTTACTGATTGAGCAAGTTGTATTGCTTCAAACACCACATCTTCGTCTACTTCTTGTGCTCCGGCTTCCATCATGGAGACTCCATCGGTGGAACCTGCTACTACCAAATCTAATAGGCTTTCTTCAATCTGTGCGTAAGTAGGATTGATTATGAATTCCCCATCTATATAGCCAATTCGCGTTGCTGCGATTGGTCCGTTGAAAGGTATATTCGATATACTCAAAGCAGCTGACACGCCGTTTAGAGCAATTATGTCTAGTGGAACCTCTCGGTCACTAGATAGAGTGGTGGCTATCACTTGTACTTCATTTTTGAAGCCTTTGGGAAACAATGGTCTTATTGGTCTGTCTATAAGACGGTCCGTCAGGATAGCATGTGTAGTCGGCCTACCCTCTCGTCTGAAAAAGCTTCCTGGGATTTGGCCTATTGCGTAATGTCTTTCTTCTAAATCTACAGTTAAAGGAAAAAAATCTATCCCTTCTCGGGGGTCACTCATTGTGACTGTAGCTAGAACGACATTATCATCCTGCTTGATTAATACTGAACCACCTGCTTTCTGAGCTAATTTTCCCGTCTCGAATTCTAATTCTTGTCCATGTATGACACGGCTAATGTTGTGTACTGAAATGTTATTTTCTCCTGGAGTAATACCAGATGATCAGATGGGAGCGTGAAAGTGTCGAGGGGGGGAAAAATATACGAGTTGCTATCGCCTAAGGCCCAGCCTATCTATTAAAGATCGATACCTGTTTACATCTTCAGAATTTAAGTATCGTAAAAGCCGACGGCGCTTTCCTACAAGCTTCAGTAAACCTCTTCTTGTGGATTCGTCGTGATTATGCTCTCGTAAATGCTGGGTTAATTGATTGATACGCGACGTTAGAATCGCTACTTGCGACTCAGTCGACCCTGTATCGTTGTCGTGAACGCGGTATTCCGCAATGACGGCTTCTTTATCAGCCCTATCCAATCCGTTCTCCTGGATTTCTCTCTTTCTTGTTATCTAACTAATTTAAGTTTGTAAAAAGTGTAACACCCAATCTTCGTAGTAGCAATTTATATCAAATCAATGTTGAAATGATTGAGTAGCTAAACAGATTCAATAAATGCAGTGACAGCTCTTTCGAAACCAGAGGGATTATCTCCCATTACTAGATGCCCGGCATTCTCTACGATAGCTAATTTGCCACCTGGTATTCTACCGATCATACTGTCAGCGGTCTCAGTAGCTATTATGTCGCTTTTATCTCCTCTGACCACTAGTGTAGGGCATTGCAAATTTTCAAGATAACCCCAAAGCCGGTTAGTCATTTCAGGGTCTTGAGGACGTCCCATTCTTCCGGGGGATCTTAGTATCTTGTCGTATTTCCAGGTCCATTTTCCGTTTGGCAGTTCTCTCAAATTGTTAACAATACTGCCTCTTATCTGGACGGGATCTCTCCTTGGGTTGTATTTGATAACGCGATCTACGAAGGCGTCGATGGAATCTAGTTCATCATCTTGTTCAACAAAGTTTCTTATATTTTGTGTGCCGGCTCTTACATTCTCTGGGCCTGCGTCCACGATTATTAAAGCCTTTACTTTATTGGGGTTTGAGGCGGCGTACGTGAAGGAGTTTCTACCCCCCATTGATAAACCCATTAAAACAAACTCTTCTAAGCCTAATTTATCGACTACAGCCTCGATGTCTTTTTGCTGTGTTTCAGGTGTGTAGTCTCCATCAGAGGCCCAATCGCTATCTCCGTGACCTCTTTGGTCTAATGCAATAATTCGATACCTGTCGGCAAAAGATAGAGCAACAAAATCCCAGGAATGTGACTGCTGTGCAAACCCGTGAAGTAAAACCATAACTGGGTTGGAAGGATTTCCCCATTCTAGGTAACTGAAATTCATGTTATTTACTTGGACCGATTTACTTTCTGGCTTCCACTCCTTTTCAAAAGTGACTCCCACTTCCCGTGCAGCTTCATACAAGGACAGTCCCTGACTTTGTTCAGTACCCATAAATTATTCTCTCCAAAATCTTAATTTATTTATTACAGTGGGGGGATGATATTTTTCATAGTTGATAAATTTTCAAATTGATATGCCACGTTGTAAAGCATTTGTTCTTGAAATGCCGGAGAAGTTAATTGCATTCCAACTGGCATTTGGTTGGAAGTGAAACCAATTGGGACAGAAATGGTCGGTAGCCCTGTGATATTTTGCGGGCGAGTTAACCTGGCCATCAATGGTCCTACTAATTCTTGGTTTCCATTTACATCTATTGAATTGTCAGCTATAGGAGGTGCACCAATAGGGACCGTTGGGGCTAGTAAGATGTCATAAGTTTCAAATAGTTCATTGATTCTTTGGTTGTAAACGCTTCTCCCTCTTTGGCTTTTGACATAATCGGTTCCAGAGGTTAAAGCTCCTTGCTGAAGGCGGAGTTTTACATCGTCTCCTATTAATGAGGATTTCGTTCTTAAATTTTCTGAATGGATTTCAGCAGCTTCTGTGAGAAGTATGGTGCCAGATATAGCGAGTGTGTGATCGAGTATTGGTAAGTCGATCATATCAACCTCTGCCCCTAGATTTTCAAATTGGCTACACGCTTTGTCGATTAATGTTAAAACTTCTTTATCAATCACATCGTAGAAATATGTTCTTGGGCGGGCAATTTTTAATTTGTTGATATCATTCTCTAAATGTGCTTTGAAGTCTGAAACTTTGACCTTTGCCGAGTAAGGGTCTTGTTCGTCGTGTCCAGATATCGCGTTGAGCATAATCGCATTATCTTCCACGGTTCTGGTCATTGGCCCTACGGTGTCTAAAGAATTACTTAAAGGGAACACTCCATGTCTTGAAACTCGTCCGAAAGTAGGTTTCATGCCAACGATTCCACATAGTGCAGAAGGGATCCTTATAGATCCTCCAGTGTCACTACCTAAAGCTCCCATGCATTGTCCGGCAGATACAGAGGATCCTGATCCGCCACTGGACCCTCCTGTGACGCATTCGAGGTTCCACGGATTCCTAGCAGAACCATAGTGGGGATTATAACTTGTGGTGCCTAGAGCAAATTCATGCATTTGTAATTTTCCAAGAATAATCGCACCGGCTTCAGTCAGATTTCTAGTGACTTTAGCATCATAATCGGGGATGAAATTTTTATATATCTCTGATCCTATTGTGGTGGGGACACCTTTGGTGAAATATAGATCTTTGAGTCCGAGAGGGATACCATGTAGGTCTCCTTTCCACTTTCCAGACAAAATTTCCTTTTCAGCTTGAGTTGCTGATTTGATGGCGGTGTCTTCTAGAATAGTTATAAATGAATTAAGTTTGGCATCAGTTTTTTTTATTCTAGCCAAGTGCGCTTTTACGAGATCTACAGGTGAAAGTTCTTTCTTGTAGAGAAGTTTAGACGCTTCACTTATCGAAAGCTTGTGTAAGTGATCCAAATTTAGCTCTCCACCACACTGAAAATAGCAGCGGATACTGTTTCAATAGTCAGTATTTCACCAATCATTTTTACAGAGTTGGAGGATGTTTCTGAGATCGGTTTTAATATTTCCCATTGGTCTGAGTCTATGGAGAAGTCAGACAGTTTTGTGGGAAGTTCGTTGGTGCATTCGTTATCGTATGACATTCTTTTAGTAATTTCTTAAAATCAGTCTAGGAGAGGTATGCGTCCCCACATTACTGAATCACTCTCATCTGACAGTCCTTGTTCCTTTATCAGTTCCCTGATACTTAGAAGCGTTGCATTTACCTCATTTGTAACATATTGCCATTCTGGCTCAGGTGGAAACCAATAAGGTGACGTGATCCTGACAACCTTTCCTTCTGCAGAATTGAAGTAAATTCCAAATTTTGATACATGTGGTAACAAAGTAAAACTCCCGTTAAAAGTCAGCCAAACTTAGCACAGCATATAATTTCATTCAACCAAAAGAGGTAAATTCGCGTGTTATTTTGACGTCATTACCCAGACTCCATCCCAGTCTTTTGGTGGGTCGGCCTTGAGCGTCTCGCAGCGGGCTATGTACATCTCAGTTATATAATCCTTTGGGTTTAATTTCGCACCTTCTTTAAACGATTTTATCGCTGGATCCCAGTCACCTATCCGGTATTTTTCTAGACCGTCTTTGAAATAATTCAAGACTTCCATAACATTAGGGAAAGTTTCAGACGTGTGGAAATCCAATACTTCGTATATTCCTACAGGTTCGGTTTTTCCTTTTACAATCACTTTGTCAATTTCCCTAGATCTGTAAACTCCTTTTAAATTTGAATGAGTAAATTCACTTACCAAAATCCTGGCTGCATATTGCTTACAGGCAGACTCTAACCTTGCAGCCAAATTAACTCCATCTCCAATGACTGTGTAATCCATTCGTTTAGGAGAACCGATATTTCCAGACACTACCGTATCTGTATTTAGTCCAATACCCATCTCTACAGGTGGCAAGCCATTCTCAGCCCTGACTTTATTCCAATCCCATAGGTTGGTTATCATTTCTATTGACGCCCTTAGAGCTCTGTCTTCATCATCTTCGGTAGAGAATGGCAATCCAAAAGCAGCCATTATTGCGTCGCCAATGAATTTGTCCAGCATGCCACCTTGGCTTGTTATCGAGTCGACCATTATGGAGAAGTAATCATTTAAAAGTTGAACTGTGCCTTGAGCGCCTAACTGTTCAGTTATAGTGGTGAACCCTCTTACATCCGAGAAAAGAATAGTTGCCTTTTTTTCTTCTCCACCTAGATTGTCATTCCCTTCCATTAGTTGATCAGCAAGACCTGGGTCCATGTAGCGAGACATGGTGGATTTCATTCTTTTCTCTGTACTGATGTCTTCCAGCATTACCATTACACCCAGTTTTTTTTCATCCGTGCTGATGAGGGGTGCCACAGTTCCATTTAGTGACAGTGTTTCATCCCCGGCCTGGTATGAGACATCTACAAAAGTGTCTGTGCGTTGGTTTTCTTGAACTTTAGTTATGCGTTCCATTAGCCATTCATTTTCGCCGACGAAGAAATCGATCGCTTGTTTCTGTAATATTTCTGGTTCAGATATATTTAATATTCGCAGGCCGGCTTCATTACAAGTTATTATTTTTTCATCTTCGTCTAAGGTAATAACCCCAGATGCTGCACTTTGTAGAATGCTGTCGTTGTAGTTTTTCATGTTCTGAACGTCGGCAAAAAGCTGCGCGTTCTCTAGCCCCACAGAGATTTGTGCAGTAAATGCTTTCAAACGTTGCTCGTCTTCCTCAGTAAAAGGCCCACCTCTTTTATTTAATACCTGAGTTACTCCGAGAATGACACGATCTTTGTTTATGATTGGCACACAGAGGATTGATCTGGTGAAATATCCGGTTTGTTTGTCGAAATCAGGGTTAAATCTTAGGTCAGCGTAGGCATGTGGAATATTGATTGTTTCGCCAGAAGTAAAAACAGTTCCGGCTATACCTAGATTGTTAGGAAATCTTATTTGAGTACTTTCTAAACCATCTCCAATTTGTAGCCATAATTCGTTAGTTTTAGGATCGTTGAGAAAGATGGAAGATCTGTCTGCATTGAGCATTTTAGTTGCTTCACCCATAACTTTTTTAAGCATGGTGGGGAGGTCTATTTCAGCCGTTACCTCTGAAACTACATCAAGAAGTTTTCTTTCTTCCTCTCGATTCTTTTGCATTTGTTCTACGAATTGAGCACTTTGAAGAGCTATACTGGCCTGTTCAGTCATCGCTTCTAGAAGCTCGAGGTCTTTTTTTGTAAATCGGCCGGATTTTTTGTTTAATACTTCCGCGCTGCCGATAACTGCTCCGCTCAAGGTTTTTACAGGAGCGCAAAGAATATTTTTGGTGGTATATCCCGTCTGCTGGTCCACAACAGAGTTGAAACGTTCGTCACTGTAGGCATCATGGATTATTTCACCAACACCAGACTGGAAAACGGATCCTGCAATACCACTTTTATTATGAATTCGTATTTCTCTTAGGTTAGCTCCCTGTGCATAGCGGGTGTAAAGTTCATTCGTGGTTGCATCGTTTAGAAATAAGGAACCTCTTTCAGCTTTTAATTCCCATGTAGTCACTTCTATGATGGATGCAATGATATCTTCAATTGATTGATCTTGACCTACTCGCCTTGAAATATTTAACAACATTTCAGCTCGGTCTGAAGAATCTGACTTATTTGCCATAGCTACACCTTTACTAGGAATGATAAAAGTTGTTTATTTTGAAACATGTACCTGCTATTAGTCCGTAAGGTTACCTTCGAGGGATGTCCTTAATGTGAGGATAGTTTCAGTTAGTTGTGCTTTTTCGTTCACTGCATCCCTCTCAAGGTCGTGAATTTTTTGCTCATATTGACTCCTCAAGGTTTCTATATTGCTCCGGAGTGAAGCTGATGTTTCCCTCAGGTTTGAAATTTCATCCTGTCCATCGGTAATGGCTTTTTGTACCTCGTTGTCCTTGTTAAACCGCAGGTCTTCTAACTCTTGTCTCAAGGCACTAGCAGTGGCTCTTAATTGGTCGCTCTCTACAGCTGATTCAGAAATAGTCCTTTGAACGTCTCTGTCTCTCTGAAACTTAAGTTCTTCAAGTTCAGTGCGTAGGGCACTTGCAGTGTCCCTTAGCTGCTGCATTTCTTCAGCATATTCGCTATGCAATCTCTCTATTGACTGAGTTTTGTCAAATTGTAGATTTTGAAGCTCTTCTCGCAAGGAAGTAATCGTTTCCTTAAGTTGAGATGCTTCATCAACTCCTTCCATTCGTGCGGACTGAACGTTTTTATCTTTTTCGTAATTTTGAGATTCTAATTCTTCGCGGAGAGCTTGGACACTTTCACTCAGGTGTCGTATGTCCATTTGGGACTTTCTAAGTTCGTCCTGTAGGTTTCCAGTATCGAATTCTTTCTCCATAGTGACCTGATGTTACCCCATTGGATAAGGATGTTTCTAGTTTTGATATGGAGAGAAGGTGATGTTTTTTTTAGCTAATGTTTGCAAAAACTTCTATCCAATCAGAAAGGTTCCACTCTCCCATACGGTACCTCCCGATAATCATGTTTTTGTCGTCTACCAAGATTTTAGTTGATCTGGTTAAGCCGGTAATCGAATTTAAAGTGTTGGTGTCTGTTGGCAGTGCATAGATCCATTCAGGTCTTGGAGGTGCGATGTTCCGCAATTGGTCAATTGTATAACCTGGATTCATCCCAACTATGTATACCGTGGCTAATGAAGAGAGTCCGCCGTCCTCTTTGGCTAATTTCCGTAACTCGGAAACACATGTACCTCAATTGGGGGAGATGAATAAGAAAAATTCAGGATTGCTATCTGCCAATAATTCATTTGACGTAATCTTTCCGGTTGGAGTAGTTAGTTCAAAATAAGGTAGCATTTCTGCAGAATCTTTTGGTTGAAGATCAACTTCTACAGCACTGGTAGTTGTTTCATTGTCACTATTACATGCTATACACAATAGGATAATTATTATGGTTAGTAGACTCGATCTGTTCATATAGTTATTCTACCGTTACAGATTTAGCTAAATTCCTCGGTTGATCTACATCGCAACCTCTTCTGACAGCAAAATAATAGGAAATTAGTTGCATGGGGATAGAAGCAACTATAGGGGACAAAGAATCAGATACATCTGGAATCCTTATAACGTGGTTAACTTTTTGTTCGATTTCCGTGTCTGACTCCGATGCAACCGCTATGACTATTGCACCCCGACTTTTTGCCTCATTTATCGTGTTCATCATTTTTTCGTAGAGTTCGTCCTGTGGTACTAAAGCTACTACTGGCATACTTTCATCAATGAGAGATATGGGTCCATGTTTCATTTCCCCAGCAGGATAGCCTTCTGCATGTATGTAGCTTACTTCCTTTAATTTAAGGGCACCTTCCAAAGCAATCGGATAATTGTAACCCCTGCCTAAGAACAAAAAATCTGAACTCGAATGATAAAGACTGGCAAGATTTTCATATTGGCCTTGATTTGATAAAACCGTTCCTATCATTTCAGGTAGACGTGACAATTCATCTGTAAGTTTTGCTGCTTTTTTTTGACTAATTTTATTTCGTTGTACGCCAAGATAGATCGCAAGTGCGTAAAGGGTTACCAGTGAGCATGTAAAAGTCTTGGTGGCTGCTACGCCAATTTCAAGCCCTGCCCTGATCTGAAGGGTTTGGTCAGCTATGCGAGAGGCTTGGGGGTTTAAATAATTACATAGAGTTATTTGGGTAATGCTTTTCTTTCTAGCTTCTTCCATTGCTGCCAAGGTGTCAGCTGTTTCTCCCGATTGGCTTATAGATATGAAAAGAGAGTTTTTGTCCAAAAGGGGTTCTCTGTAACGAAATTCAGATGAATTGTCCCATTCAGCTGGTATTCCTGCAATTCTCTCCATCCAAAGGCGGGCAAGCATTGCGGCATGCAAGCTTGTTCCCATACCGGTAAGCAGTACTTTCGAAATTTTGTTGATTTCCTCGGCAGTGAGATTTATGTCTGCTAAGCTGAAAAGACCTTCATCAGATGAGAGTCNTCCCATCAGAGAAGAAATTATTGCATCAGGCTGTTCGCATATTTCTTTGAGCATGAAATGTCTGTAGTCCCCTTTGGCTAAGGAGATGGGATCGTTTGATACAAAGCTTTTTTCTTTTTCTATAAGGTTCCCGTTCTGGTCTTTGAATTGAACAGAATTTGGCTTCAAAATGGCCAGTTCTCCCGGCAACAAATGAGATATGGTGTTTGTATAACTCAATATTGCAGGAATATCACTGGCTACTAGCATCTCGTTGTCGCCATAACCAATGAGTACTCCACCAGCGTTGCCGGTACGAAAGGCCACGATTTTATCAGGTTCGTCATTACACATAACTACAACGGCATTGGACCCTTTAATTCTGGCGGCGCTTTTTTCTATGGATTGTTCAAATGTTGAACCATTGTTCATATAATGCTCTATTAAATGGGGGATAGTCTCGGAGTCGGTGTCGGAATTGAATAAATGTCCTTTGTTTGTGAGTTCCTGCTTAAGTTCTAGATAATTTTCCACAATTCCATTATGGACAACAGATAAGTTCCCGTAAGTGTCACTGTGAGGATGAGCATTTATTGTGTTTGGCTCACCGTGCGTTGCCCATCTGGTATGCCCAATACCTGACAGCCCGGGGGCTCTGGATGTTTCGGTAAGTTTCTTGAGTTCTTTTAATTTACCAGCGGACCTGTATGTAGTGTGGGTTTTGTCGATGTTAAAGACCGAAATACCAGAGCTGTCATAACCTCTGTATTCAAGTTTTGATAGCCCGTCCAATAAAATTGGCAAGGCTTCAGATTGGCCAGTGTATCCGATGATTCCGCACATCGTTATATATTAATATCCTTTCTACGAATCCTATAAACACCCTGGTAAGTGTTGGGTAATAGTGCTGAAACTCTTTCCATTATCAAGTCAGTCATAGATTTTAAAAGAGCATTATCTATGGGTCCATCTATTTTGGGTAAAGAAAATGGACTGCCTATATTCACTTTGATGTTACCGGTTGGGTTAACAACCCTTAGAACATTTCCTATGTGTTCCGTGCCTGTTATACCAACAGGTAGAATAGTTGCATCGGACATCTGAACTAGCCTTGCGACCCCAGATTTGGCTCTTATCATCGCTCCTCTACTTCTCGTGCCTTCAGGAAATATCAAAATGACACCATCATTCCGGAGCTGGTTTAGCGCCCATTTGAACGAAGCGACGTCCACNCGATCCCTATGCAGAGGATAGGCACCATACCACCTTAGTAAACCNCTGATAAAGGGTCCAGCAAATAGGCTACTTTTTGCAAGGAATTTCAACCTCCTAGACACCGAAACAGCCAAAATAGAAGGGTCTATATTACTGAGGTGATTTGAGACCACTATTAATGGTCCGACCGGAGGTACGTTTTCCTGGCCAGACACTTCATAATTGGAAAAGCAATTTAGAGTTAGTTTTTGAAGGAAATTGCAGGTAGGATAGAGCATCAGAAAGTCGACTTGCAGATATCGGTTACTTTAGTTATGACTTCCGACAAAGTCATTGATGATGTCTCAATTACTACGTAGAAATCATGAATCTCTAACGGGGAGTCATCTCGTTCCCTATCGATTCTATCTCTGTTATCAAGATCCATTTTTATCTGTTCCAATGACAGTTTGGGTTTTGTGAGTACTTGTTCTCGGTAACGTCTCTCCGCTCTGATCTCTACATTTGCATCTAAGTATAACCGCACATGCGCATCTGGCAGCACCACGCTACCAATATCTCTACCTACCATTACTATGGGNCCACGTTTGGCGATAGTTCTTTGTTGATTCACAAGTTCTTTTCTGACGTCAGGGATTTTTGAAATAATTGATACGANTCTGTCAATTTCANGGGTTTTTAAAGTATCAGTTTTATCTTTTCCATTTATAAGTATTCTTTCGGAATCCGATGAATCATCCAAATCGATCGATGTTTTTTTTACTACCTCTATAATNCGGGAATCATTTTCTAGCGATACCCCTAGATCCAAAACATTTCTAGTTGCGGCCCTGTACATGATTCCTGTGTCCAGGAATTTCCATTTCAATGTTCGGCTGACGGCTCTTCCGACGGCAGTTTTTCCTGAAGCTGCTGGCCCATCAATTGCTACTTGAGAATTCATTACTTCACGATCTGCCTTTATGTGACCACTAATCTAGATGCCAAAGTAGGATTTTATTGTTGATTTGAAGTTGGGATCATATGAATATACAGACCCTTCCTTTTCTCTTTCTTCTCTAGCTACCATTATTTNCTTGGCAATAATGTCTATTTTTTCTGATATTGCACCTTGAGCTCGGAGCCTCTCGTAGGATTTATCATTCAATCCCAGGTAATTTTTCAAAATAGTTTCGTTGTGTTGACCGAAATTGGGTGCACCAAGCATATTGTTTTCAAAAGGTTTAGACATTTTCCAAGGTCTGCCTGGGTAGGGGAGTTCTGGGATTTGGCTTTCCGGTTGATGTGGCACTATTTCAAAAAAATTGCGCTCAAGTAAATGATGGTTGAATAAAAGTTCTTTTCCATTTAGAACGGCCCCTGCACTCACTCCGTGATCCTGCAGGACTTCCATCAATTCCAAACTATCCCAATCTTTAGTGCGCGAAGAGATTAACTCATCTAATTCCTTTCGATTTATGATTCGAGACTTGTTGGAATTAAATTTAGTATCGGTCTTAATTTCTGGGAAGAACAAGTTCGCTAAGGAAATCCATTCATTCTCTGATTGAGCNGCGATTGTGATCCATTTGTCCCTACCTTTGCACGGATAGCAACCATGAGGGGATATANTAGGGTGAGAGTTACCAATTCTTNTCGNTACATTTNTATTTGCTGTGTAGTCAAGTATTATCTCAGGTATTGTGGATGTCACACATTCTGCCTGAGAAACCTCAATAAATTGGCCTTCACCTGTTTTTGAACGGTGGATTATGGCTGCCATAATAGCAAAGACNGTATGTTCCGCTGCCGTATAATCGGGATATGGAATCTCTGGCTGAGCTGGAGGACCGTTTTCGTACCCTGTCGCGGACGATAGACCAGATGCTGCCTCTGTTCCAAAACCAATAGCCCCGAAACTAGACCAGGGTCCTGAGTGTCCGTACCCTGTTGATGATACGGTGATTATGTCAGGTTTTATGGCTGTAAGATTGTCGTATTCCAGACCAAATTTCTTCATAACTCGTGGAGTGAAATTACATGCGAAAACGTCACTAATGCTTATAAGTTCATAAAGTTGATCCAATGCGTCCTTGTTATCTAATTCGAGTGCTAGCCCTAATTTATTTCTGTTTTGTTCATTGAAATTTATTGCCCTATTCCAATAATCGCCATCTAACCTTTCGTCATAAAAATCTGAAAGCCTATATGCGTCTGGTCTTTTTGCGGATTCTAATCTGATAATCTCAGCGCCCATATCTGACATCAGCTTTGTGGCGTATGGGATTGCAATAAGTTGACTTAACTCCACAATACGGATCCCATTTAACATTCCCTTATTTTCCATCACTACATCCTTCGTCTATTGGATATATTTTGTGGAGGTTTAATTTTTTTATGAGGATCTCATCATTGTGTTGCCCCAGCTCAGGTGCCTGACTGTGTATTGTCCAAGGTGTTTTTGATAACTGAAAAGGCCTTCCTGGAAATTGAGTCCCACTACCGGTGTTTTCTTCCGGCTTATAAAAATAAGCGTCATGTTGATACTGAGGGTTTTCCAATAAGTCTGCGGCATCCTGTACTAAACCATATACCAACTCTCTATGAGAATGAGCACCATAAAACAACTCATGTTTCCCTTTACTTGCAAAAGCAGCACGGACTAATTGCTCAAATTCTTGGGCATTTTTTCTACGGCCTTCAGGTGTTTTAAATTTGGGGTTGTATAACTTTTCATCATCCAGTAANTCTGCTGTTTTGTTCCAATCAGAGGACCCAAATGTTATTGGAACAACATGTCCATCCTTAACCTCTATTGGAGTTCTCGGAATTTCTCCTTTCATAGGACTTTGTCTTGTTCTAACCACTCCAGAAGTTGCATAGCTAGTGGTTGCATCGCGAACTGATGCAGATATGCTTTCTTGGATCGAGATGTCTATCTCATCACCAACNCCAGATGTAAGGGAATTGTAGTAGGCCATTAAGGCAGCTGAAGCTGCATTAGTACCTGCCTTGAATTGTGCTTGTCGAAAAGCATGTTTAATTGGGGCTTTATCAGTAGAACCGAAAATATACATTAATCCACCCAGAGCATACAAAATTAAGTCATTGGCTTTGAAATGGCTGTAGGGTCCTGTTTGGCCAAAATTGCTTATAGAAACAATCACCAGTTTCGGATTTATACGTCTTAGNTTTTCTTTTGTTAATCCAAATGAACTTAGAACGCCTGGGCGGAAATTTTCCACTAGAATGTCCGTATCNATAGCCAATTGCTCTATGGCATTTCTACCAAAATCAGATTTTAGGTCAAGTTCTATACTTTTTTTGTTTGTATTCAAATATTTGAATAGCAGACTCTCCTCAGGATCTCTACTAGTTTCTTCAAAAGGCGGTAATTTTCTACAAGGGTCCCCCTCGCTAGGACGCTCTATTTTGACAATATCTGCCCCATAGTCCCCTAATAATTTGGTGCAATATGGTCCGGATACATAGTGCGTAAAATCTAAAACTTTAACATCTTGTAGAGCTNTGGAATCCAACTGTACGTCCTATTTTCATGTAAATGGCTTAGTGGCATTATAAACTCAAGCTTCTTTCAGTTGAGACGATTAGATAAACTACATATAATCACCGATACGAAATGATCAAATTGGAAGAGGTATGTAGGTTATATGAACGATCAAGTTGTGTTTTGGGCGCCAGACGACTCAGGGTTACAAGTTTTAAAAGACGCTATGCCNGATGGGGTAGATATAGATTGGGTTAATTCCTCTATGTCTTTAGAAGATGCCGCTNAAGCTATGAAAAATACNAAAGCTGTTATTTTGGGAGGTGCCCTTGCCTTTGATGTTGAGCTAGCTGCCAAATGNCCGGAACTTCGTTTAATTCAAACAACAAGTGCCGGAACAAATCAGCTTGATAAAACAGCACTCGGCGAATTAGGGGTCAAGGTTTCCAATAATGGAGGTGGGAACGCGGTCGCAGTAGCTGAACATACCATCGCCCTGATGATTGGAGTTTACAGAAAACTGCAATTGCAATTTAAGAGTGTTCAGGAAGGTAAATGGATGTCCGATATTAGGACCGCATGGTTTTCTCAGGCTCATGAACTAACTGGGAAGACGGTCGGAATTATTGGAGTAGGCCGAATAGGTTCTAGGGTGGCAAAAAGGTTACAGGGCTGGGAGTGTGAGTTGATTTATCATGACATCGTTGATCCTGACTCCGATTTGATAGATGAACTGGGAATGCAAAAAGTAGGGTTCGATGAATTATTGCAACAGTCGGACATAATTACCCTTCATGTGCCCCTAAATAGAAAGACGACAGGAATGATAGGCGATCGTGAATTCGATATGATGAAATCTACCGCGGTTTTGATTAATGCTTGTAGAGGCCCTGTGGTTGATGAAGACGCTTTTATACGAGCTATTGAGCAGGAAAAAATCATGGCGGCTGGGGGAGATGTGCTGGAAGTTGAGCCGACTCCTGAGGACAATCCACTTATTGAAATGGATAATGTTTTGATAACTCCCCACTTGGCAGCTTTCACTCAAGAAGCAGGGGAAAAAAGTAGGGCTTTTGCAGCATACAACACTGCTAAAGTAGTAAATGGAGAAGAGCCAGATTCCGTTGTATTACCCGACGATTAGCTCATCGACTGCTAACTCGATTTATTAACGTTAAAGGCGACTGGATTAGGACTGCATCTTTTTCTTCTTCGTTGAGACCTGATCCCGTAGCTATTTTCTCTGCATACTCTTGGGTCATCAGATCATCAGGTTCGTGAGCATCGGAATCTAAAATTAATGTAGCGCCAGTTTCACGAGCAGTTTTAGCAACGTGACCATTGGCAAGACCGTGGCCCTTTCTTCCAGATATTTCTAAAAAAACTCCGTTTTCTGCAGCTAAAGATGCCTCATCTAATGTGATCAGTCCAGGGTGAGCCAGGATATCAACATGTCTAGAAGATACTGCAGCCATATTAGTCCCAGATACGACAGGTTCCATTATGGTTTCCCCATGTACATTTATAACTTGAGCACCTAAAGCACGTGCTTCTTTCGCCAGGAGATCTATATCCTCGACAGGTGTGTGAGTTATTTCTACACCAGTAAACACTTTTATATCCCATCTTTTCTCGGCCATTTCACAATCCTTTTTGAGAGTAGATAAGACATATTCAAGATTTCCAGGCCCAACGTGATCCGTAATTGCCATTGTTTCGTAACCAATTACAATGGCTCTTCGGATTAGTTCAATTGGAGAAAGTACTCCGTCACTTAAAAATGTGTGAGTATGAAAGTCATGCATAGATTAACTGCCTGATATAACCTTGGATAATTTTTCCATAGCGGTTTTCGTTGATCCGATGAAAGGCTCTCCCGCGTGTTCAGGATGAGTTACTTTGATTGCGACGAAGGTAGGTCCATCTTGATTTAGTACGTTTGGAAGCTCATCAACTAATGTTTCAAGGTCTTCAAATTCATGGGAGTTTTTGTAGCCAGCATCTTCTGCCATGGCAGATAAATTGAATTTCCCGTTTCCTGGTATAGGCTGTCCTCCGGTGGTCCAATATGCACCATCTTCAAACACGAAGTGTATAAAGTTATTGGGTTCCATTCCTGCTACTGTTACTAAAGAGCCAAGATTCATCAGTAAACTGCCATCCCCGTCCAAGACAATGATTTTTTTTTGCGGNTGGGATAGAGCGAGNCCCAATGCGACAGACGAGGCTTTTCCCATAGCTCCGAATATAGGNAAATCGAGATCTTTATTATCTGATACTGTCTCCCAGTATCTGTTTGCCGTCATAGTTGCTACGACTATCTCTTCTTCCCTCACGTTGTTGATAGCCTTTACTGCTGCTATTGCTGAAATCATGATGTTTCCTCATTGTGGTTCTTTCATGGCATTTTATATTTGNATNCTAGTGTGTTACAACAAATCTAATTGNTTGGTCCCTTGTATTGCATCTCTTCTGGGAGCTGTTCAGTAATGCCGAGAGAAACTAAAACTTTTTGAGCTGTGTATGCGGCTGATTCACTGAGTGAAGTTATTGGCAAATAATAAGGTGGGTCTGGAGGTAAGATAGTTACTCCAAGAGTTGCTAAATCTCTCATGTTGCCGAGATGTATTGCGTTGAGAGGTGATTCCCTTGGGACAATTACCAGCGGCCGCTTTTCTTTTAGGCAAACGTCAGCTGCCCTTCTGATTAGGTTGTCTGATAACCCTTTAGATACTGCGGATATGGTGGCCATGCTGGAGGGGACTATAACCATGCCATTAGTGGGATATGTTCCGCTAGCTATAGGTGCTTTGAAGTCTCCGACAGCAAAATGTTCGAATTNGTTGTTACCTGACCATTCTTCTATGCTTTCGCCGTAAGAAATGTTCATTTCNTGTTGCCAAACCATTCTGGCTGGATTTGATGCAATAAGGGATACCCCCACCTTGTGATCTAGGAGAGCCTCAATAGTTTTAGCGGCCAGAAGTGAACCACTAGCTCCTGATATACCTACGACGATTCGCATTGCATGTGTCCCATTTTCAGCTCATTAATGATCCAATTGTACCTAACAGCATTGAACATGATACTAGGGCGTTGATTCTCATGAAACTCATTCCCATTTTGGATAGATCGTTTGGCTTTACTAACTTGTATTTGTAAACCAAAAACCCGGAAGATAATCCGCAACCGCAGAAGTATAAAAATCCCAGCTCCATCCATATACCTAATATGACCAAACAAATCACTGCCATGAGNTCCATACAGCGAGCGGCTATGAAAGCTTGATTGATACCAAAACGAGTAGCAACTGAATGCAACCCTTCTTTTTTTTGAAATGCGATGTCCTGCGAGTGGTAAATTATGTCAAAGCTTCCGGCCCATAAAGCAACTGCAGTTGAAAGTAGCACTGGTTGCCACTCCAATTGCCCCACCATGCCGATCCAAGCTGCAGACGGAGCGATAGCAAGAGCCCAGCCAAGTAGTAAGTTGGCTGCCCAAGTGAATCTTTTTGTGAGTGGATAGGCAATTAAATATAACAAAGCTAGTGGAGCTAATATGAGTGCCAGAGTGTTAAGCATGTAAGCACACACTATAAAAATTACGGTAGCTAGTATTCCAGGGATTAGAAGATCTGCAACTGAAAGGATTCCCTGTGGTAAATGTCTTTGGGCTGCACGTGGGTTTTTTGAATCGATATGCCTATCAATAATTCGATTGGCAATCATACCTACTGTCCTCGCAGACACCATGGCCAAAGTTATCCATACAAATTTTTCCAAACTAGGGGTACTTTGAATTGCAAGAAGCATTCCTGTGTATGCGAAAGGAAGTGCAAATATTGATTCTTGGAATTTTATCGCATCGAAAAAATTGGGTATTTTAGCCAACACGGGTTTATTTGACATGACTATTGGAAACCATATTCTGTCCACCGCTTGCTTACGTAGGATTTCATTTCATCAGACATGATCACGTCAGGGGGCCAAGTTCTTTTCCGCCCATCCATTTCGGTTTTTTTAGTCGCGTCAATTCCGAGTTTACTCCCATATTTTGGCGTTGGGCTCGAGTGATCTAGATCNTCCACAGGTCCTTCCGTAANAACCAGGTCTGTATCAGGNTTTATATTACTGCTAACCCGCCANGCCACCTCTGATAAGTCTTGGACATTTACNTTGTCATCCACAATTATGATGCCTTTNGCTAGCATCATTAATCCAAGACCCCAAATGGCATTCATTACTTTTCTTGTATGNCCTGGGTATTCTTTTTTCATTGAGACAATTACTAAATTATGAAAAACTCCTTCGGCTGGCATATTTATATCTACAATTTCAGGCAAAGTTAACTGCAATGCAGGGAGCATTAATCTTTCNACNGCTTTACCCATAAAATAATCTTCAGATGGTGGACGTCCGACGACNGTAGCAGGATAAATGGGGTCCTTTTTATGTGTTATGGCAGTTAAATGGAAGACTGGGTAATCATCTTCNAGGGAATAGTACCCAGTGTGGTCTCCAAATGGNCCTTCCTCTTTGAGCTCACCGGGAATCACATAACCTTCNAGAACCACCTCTGAGTTAGNNGGAACTTCTAAGTCTATAGTCTTGCATTTCACCATTTTCACAGATGAATTACTGACTACTCCGGACACAGCGATTTCATCCATATCTGGGGGAAGCGGAAGCGCTCCAGTCCACATAGTGGTAGGGTCAGATCCCAATGTGGCCGCTACTTCCATTTTTTCTAGTTCTTGCAATTCTCCTGATCTGTAATGGCTTGCTCCAACTTTATGAGACTGCCAATGCATTCCTGCAGTGTTTGAGTCATACACTTGCATCCTATANGTGCCGACGTTGCGTTTACCGGTGATAGGGTCTCTAGAAATNACCAAAGGCATNGTAATGAACCGACCTCCGTCATCTGGCCAACATTTTAGATGAGGCAAAAAGTTTAAATCAGCCTCGTGACCTATCTTTACCACTTCTTGGCAGGGGCCTGAGGAAACTGTTTTCGGCTGAGTTTTAGCAATGCTGGCCATATCTTTTAAAGTCTTTAACTTATCAAATAGGGACTCAGGCGGAGTTTTTACTATGCCTAGAATTTCTCGAACTTTCTGGGTTAGGTCGTCAGTGCTGTCTACTCCTAATGCCCAGGCCATTCTCTCGTGTGTGCCAAATAGGTTAGTTACTATCGGCATTGTGAAGCCTTCCACGTTACGAAAGTACAACGCTGGCCCTCCAGATTTGACAGCTCGGTCTGTGATTTCAGTTATTTCAAGATCCCTGCTCACGGGAGCATCTATATANTGAATCTCATTTTTGGATTCTAAAAAGGTTATGAATTCTCTTAAGTTCTGATAACTCATATCGTTATGACTCAGTTATATTTTTACGTAATTCGGTTGAAGATAAATCCATTCTGAATTGCTCCTCAGGTATTTCCGTGAACATAGAAATAAATTCTTCAGGGATAGTTACATCTNATATTGTTCTAAATCTACTGTCTTGGAGCCGGCCTGCTACAAGAAAGTCACAGCCATTGGAGTATATGGTCTGAAGAGATCCATACATTAATTCAATACTGTCATTGTAGTATTTTGGATCTATAAGTCTTATGGCAGTGTCATTTCCGATAATAAAAGTTGAGTTATTGAATATGTCAGATTTTTCAGAGAACAATGGGGCGCTTGTAAGAAAGACAATTTCATTTTTGTCGAACTGAGACAGCCTTGTACCTACCTCTTTAGCATCTAATGGGTCTTTGTCTACATTGGTAACCGAAATTTCAAAAGCAGTGGGAGTTTTCAAAATNTTTGAGGCGAGTTGCGCCAGGGCTATGTGACCTTTATGAATGGGATTAAAAGACCCAGATANAATGCCTCCGTTAAACCGATGATCTAATCCAATCGGCTCGGAACCTTTTAATGCAATAGATTTAATATGATTGTTCACTAGAGCATCTATTTTTGAGGTGAATTCGGTACTCTCGATAGTAGATGACTCAGATTCAGTTAAAGCCACTTGCAACTTGCTTTCCCCTAATGCTTTTTCTGCTATCGATTTTATTATGAGTGAGCTAATAAGTTNTTCTTCCTCAGCCCTAGTCCTTTCCCCTTTATTAAGAGACACGTATCGTACGTATTTTAGTTTGGGGCTCCATACTGCTATATAGGCTTGATTTGCCCCTTTTCTTGGGCGATTAGTGGATATAGCCCCAGTGCAAGATACGCCAATGACATCAGAAAAATCATTGTGAAATTTAACGCCATTAAAATAGGCAGACTTTGCCATTAAAATAGCAGTTGATTCTGAAACGTATTGTTCTGGTATTTCTCCAATGTAGTGGTTTAAAGACTCATTAGCGTATGGGATGTGAGCCTCTATAACTGTTTTGGATGCTCCAGGAACGCTTAATAACCAATTGATTGATTGTGAACCTACCCCAGATACAACTATAACCAATCTGATCTTTGAACCATGTATTTTGATAATTGAATTTTCTAATGCTGAATTCATGTATCTAGTTTACCCAACTTAATAGAAGTATTGTAGGAATGGTGGTATTTAAATTTTGAGCTGATTTAAAAGAGGTTTGATGTTACGAGTGCTATGGGATTGGGTCGTAATTAAAGACTTACTAGTAAGACTAGAGGAGGTTGATCATCCTGTCACGGAGAGCAATGCGAACGGCTGAAAGCATAATGGCACTCACTAAAATAAAGGATATCGAAGCCCAGTCAATACCTGCCATTGGNTGACAGCATTGAATGACCAATCCTAGAGATGTTCCAGCCGCGGGAGGATGCTCAGTATTAGTAACTACCATAATAAAAATACCNATGCCAACTGATAGGGCAGCTGCGATATCAAGNAGATAGCGTTTTTCTATAACAATTTCTANTAGGAACGAAGATTGCAGCAATAAAGCAATTATTGTTCCTATTATTGCTGCCAATAGATGTCCGCCGATTACCTTTCGGGGAGTTGCCGCCACACTATTGGGTACAACAAATATTGTAAAAGCTGAAGAGGCTATTCCTACTACTATCGCTGTCTTTAAAGTGTCTCCAATGAGCAGTAAAAGAATTAAGAATGCCGAAGCAAGACAGCATTGTAAGAAGTAATGATTCCATCGAGAGTGAATATATTGATCTATAAAATGCGGCAAAAACCCGTGAGGAGTTGGNAAATGAGGTAAGTGAGGTAAATGTAAATCGGGATGCGGCAAGTGAAAGCTTTTTGGTGCTCTCAATTTTATTAACTCCTAATATTTATGNAAAAACATCAATTAAGAATAAAATTGATAGGAAGTTATAAACAAGCAAAATTTCGCTATATTTATAGGAAANTTATAAGGAATTGNCTTCGTTTAAAGTCAAATTATGCCTGACTGGTATAATTGAATGCTAATCTCCAACCTTCAAATAAGATTTTCNTTATCCACCGTATATCCCAAATACAATAATTAAATGAATACTAGGTTCAACAAACGCCTCGGTGACATCTTTGTTAATAAGCCAAGGCGTTCTGAAATATCCCCCGTTACTTTTAACGTGGACGAGAGAAGTATGAACGCTCGTACTTTNCCGTCGCCACTCATTTTAGTTGGGGTGTTCCTAGCATTGATATTAGTTGGCGCCATTTTACTTTCTGNTCCATTCGCTCATCATGGAGATGGATGGGGAGATCCAATTTCGTCAGTGTTTACTGCCACCTCTGCAGTTACGGTAACTGGATTGGTGGTATCGGACACAGCAACACATTGGACANCCATAGGTCAGGGGATCATATTACTTCTTATGTTTGTGGGTGGCNTGGGTTTTATGACNCTGGCTGCATTTCTATTGGCTGTCCTAGGGCAAAGAGTTTCGATGGCCCAAAGATTGCTTATTAGGGAAACTTTANGTAGTCAAAACATGGGCGGCATTCAGCGTTTAAGCGTGACAATCGTTTTGGTCGCTGTAGGAATCCAGATACTAGGTTTCTTAGCTTTATTTGCGAGATTTTTATTTTTAGAATCTCCTGGGGAAGCAGCCTGGCAAGCAATTTTCCATTCAGTCTCAGGTTTTAACAATGCAGGTTTCATCATTTTGAATTCTCCNGATGGGCTGCATTCATTCAGAGAGGATTACATAATTTTAAGTGTAATNGGATGGTTGATAATTCTTGGCTCTTTAAGTTTTTGGGTTGTCGCAGACCTGGCCACCAAAAATTCATTTCGAACTTTTTCNTTAGTGAGTAAAATAGTCCTTTTAATGACAGTGAGTTTGATAATCGTAGGTTCTCTTTTCTTCTTCTTTGCAGAAACTAACAATTCTGACACTATTGGAGATTTGCCTTTAAATTCCCAAATAGGTGTTTCTATCTTTGAAGGTATAAGTGGTCGGACGGCCGGGTTTTCCACCATTGACTATGGATACACACGACCTGCTACAGACGTGTTTATGTCCCTTTTGATGTTCATTGGTGGAGCGACCGGTTCTGTTGCTGGCGGGATCAAGGTAACAACCTTTTTCATTATTATTCTTAGCATTGTGGCTTTGATTAGGGAGANGGCTCATGTCACTGCCTTTGGGAGAGAGATAGCTCCATCCACAGTACNAAGATCTTATGCAGTTACCCTAATTTGTTTAGCATTTGTATTCTTATGCACTTTACTTCTTGCTTTGACCAATAGTCATGTNCTAGTTCGTGACCTGGCATTCGAATCTTTTTCAGCTTTTGGTACTGTTGGGTTAAGCACCGGGGCAACCTCCGAATTAAACTCTCTTGGTCGAGTGATAGTAACTATCACTATGTTTATAGGTAGGGTGGGTCCCATAATAGTAGGATTGAGGATGGTACCTAATCGGGAAGCTAGCCCATACCGATATGCTACGGAACCAGTTACAATTGGCTAGCGGATAGAATCTACAACAAAGGTTAGTTATATGGCTAATAAGCAAGTTGCAGTGATAGGTTTAGGTAGATTTGGAGTTAGTACTACTCGCACCCTTTATAACCTTGGACATGATGTCCTAGCGATCGATAAGGACGATGAGAGAGTTCAGTCAGTGCTAGGCCAATGTACATACGCTGTGTCAGCAGAATGCACTAACGAGAGTGCGCTTAGAGACCTAGGTATCCAGGATTATGATGTCGCAATTATCACTATAGAAACCAATGTTGCAGATAGTGTAATGGCTTGTGTGTTACTCAAAACTATAGGTGTAAATACAATAGTTGCTAGGGCTAGAGATTCTTTGCATGCTAATACCTTGAGACGTATTGGTGTTGACAGAGTTATTCAGCCTGAAGAAGAGATGGGAACTAGACTTGCACACAGTCTATTCAATACCAGCGTCGAGGAATATTTAGAAATAACAAATAATTATGGTGTCAGTAGGTATAGGGTGCCAGAAAAACTGGCCGGCACTACACTTGAAGAAATTGGGTTTACTAATAGTCGAGACAGCTATGGTATTACCGCTGTGGCATTGTGCAAAGGAAGAAAGGTCACCTTGAATCCTCCTGTGAACTCTAAAGTCGACTCCGGAGATTTTGTCATCGTGGCAGCACTAGATAGTGATCTAGAAACTTTAGATGATTCAACGGTTGATTCAATGGAAGAGGCTTAGAAATATTTCCAACTACTTTCAAGAGAAATTTATATGATCCTTGCAATAATAAATGGCTCCAACGCTGATGAGTTTGTGGCTACAACGGCCTCTCGTATAGCTAAGCAAAGGAAATCTGAAGTTAATTTACTTTATGTAATTGAAGTAGACAGGAAATATCCCATCGACATGGAAGTTCCTACAGAAACCGAAAAAGGTGAGAAGGCTTTATTCAAAATCGAAGAGATAGTGAGAAAGTTTAAAGTGAAATCAAAAGGGGAGATATTACAAGCAAGATTTTCTGGAAGTGCTATCCTCAGCCAGTCAGAAAACATTGGAGCCGATACGATAATTTTAGCCCATAGCAAAAAANTTTCTGATAACTTGTATGACAATGTTGGNGAGTATGTGACTGGCAATACCAAATGTGATGTGATCATGTGCGCTGCTAAGGAACAATAGGCTGTAAATAAAATGGCTCAAATGCAGGAAGANAACTCGAATCCGGCTGTACAAAGACTTAAAAGGGTAGCTGTTATAGGTTGTGGTTCACATGGAGCACAGATAGCTGTTCGCTTGTCCTTGTCAGGTAATTTAGTGACAGTAATCGATAAGGAATCTGATTCGTTTTCAGTACTTCCGTCGGAGCTGATTGAAAACTCTAGGGTAGTAATATCAGTCGGGGACGGAACCAAGGAATCTTCTCTTAGGCAAGCTGGAGTCCAGGATGTAGACTTGTTTATTGCTGCCACGGGGAATCCCTCTGTAAATTTAATGAGCGGGCAATTGGCACGCCATATCATGCGTATACCAGAGGTAATATGTTTAGTTGATGACTCGGAGTTAATTTCACTTTATGAGGGACTTGGTATAAAAGTTATTAACCCAGATGCTCTTCTCATAGATGTCATTGGAGTTAGCGTAGATTAATGAGAGGTGTACTTTGTACGTGATAGTTGTAGGGTGTGGAAGCACGGGTATAAAGGTGTCTGAGTGGCTGATGGCATCCGGGGCGGAAGTTACAATGATTGAAGTCGATTCGGAAAAACAAAGGTTCGCAGATAATTTGTTTGGTTCAGTAGTGGTGCTCGGCGATGGGACGGTTGTTGAAACTCAAGAAAAAGCAGGTACTGAAAGAGCAGATCTTTTCATCNCCACTTTAAATTCCGATGAGGATAACATGCTAGCTTGTCAAATTGCCAAACATAGGTTTCAGGTTGATACCACTTTAGCGCTCAGTTCTAATCCAGATAAAGCTCAGTTACTTGGAATTCTTGGAATAGACGTCGTTGTGAGTGTGGCCGACTTAATTACGGAAGAAATACAAAATATTCTGGCACCTATGCTNGTGGAAGATCTATGAACTCATTAGAGAAGAAAATAGCGTATCTGGGCCCTCCTGGTACGTATAGTGAACAAGCTGCTGAGGAATGGAACAATGGTTATGAGCTTTTACCCCTAGAATCCATACCGGCAGTAGCAAAATCTGTAGAGAATGGTGAAGCATTCCAGGGTGTTCTTCCAATCGAAAATAGTATAGAGGGCGGTGTTACTTTCACTTTAGATTTGTTAATTCATGATTCGTCGTTATCTATTTGCGGAGAGGTAATAGTTCCTATTAATCATTACCTAATGGCTCATGAAGAAATAGCTCTTAGCAGTATTACAACTGTGTACTCTCATCCACAGTCCTTGGGGCAGTGTAGGCAATTTTTGTTAAAAAACCTGCCTCAGGCCACCCTGGTAGCTTCTCTAAGCAACGCTAAAGCTGTTGAAGAGATGTTGTTAGCAGATCCAGGATCTGCTGCAATTTCAAGTGAGAGGTCAGCTAGGTTATATGGAGCTAGTGTACTCCAGAAAAATGTGGAAGATAATCCTAACAATGAAACTAGATTTGTAGTTTTGTCACATAGTGACCATGAAATGACGGCCCATGACAAAACTTCCCTTTGTTTTGAATTCGATGGAGATAGTCCAGGGATACTCAGCGAATCCTTGACGGAGTTTGCATCTCGCAACATTAATTTAGTCAAAATCGAGTCCAGGCCTAATAAAAGACGTCTAGGTCGCTATGTTTTTCTCGTGGATATTGACGGCCATAGAAAGACCCAAGAAGTGGGAGAGGCACTGGATGCTTTGAGAAGTAAGGTTTCCATGCTTAAAATATTTGGCTCTTATCCAAAATGTGACACGTAAATTCAGACCATAATTTATGTGGNCCTGTCAGCTTCCTCACTATTAGATGTTTTAGCAGAATTTGGATCTGTGTTTATAAATCTGGAATTGACTTGTTCTATAAGTGGGTCCACTCGAGATTTCATATTCTCTATAGTAGGTGGCACATTGTCACGAACGGTTTCCAAAGTTGGACCTAGTCGTTCTACTACTAACTCTGATAGTTTTTCTGCTTTTTCACGCCAGTAGTCACTTTTCTCTATAAGTTCTGACCTTGTTTCAGAACCTGGTTTAGGCGCCATCAATATCCCTGCAACGGTTCCTATAATTGCTCCTAATATGAGACCTGTTGAAAATCCACCACCACTGTCTTTAGCCATTAATTATCTCCTTTCCCGTGTTTTTTTCTTGGAATCCCACCGATTAAACTGAACAGTTTTATAGCAGTACTGAAGAAACCTGAACCTTCAGAAAACGTACCAGTTATGGTGTCGGTAATATTTTCCATATTTTCTGAATTTCTTGCTAGTGAACTTAAGAGTCGGTTAATTTTCCCAATGGTCAAAATTAAGAAAATACAAATTAAAGGAAGACACACGATGAATGCGATATCCCTTATTAATCCGACTATGTTATATATGTTTGTTTCCATAACTCTCGTTTAATCGTAGCACAATAAAAAAGCACTCAACAAAAATTGCCGAGTGCTTTTTTGATCTTGTATCAAAACGTATTCTAAGGCTTAATCAACATGCGTAAAGAACCTTCAGCATCTTTTCTTTGTGTAACTATGTCATGACTGTTTTTTTCTGCCCATACTATTAAATCATATGTGTTCAGTACGTCTGGAATAATGACTTCAACGAATGAAGAAGCATCTTCATTTATTTGCTTACTAAGCGCAGCTATTATGCCTGCACAAGTCTTCCCTGTACCATCTATGATGATCCAATCAGACCCTTTATTTGCTGTTGAGCCATTTTCATCATATACATTTATCTCTCCCGTTTGGCGCAAGTCTAATTGCTTTTTGAAATCAGCAACTGATTCCCAGTGAACTCTGGAGTCCCGGTCACCTTTTTGACATACAGCGCCTCGAACCCCAACTATGTCAGGGTTAACCCTCGAGAGTTCATCCAAGTCACTCATCTTCAGATGTCCGGAAAGGGCCGTGCTCATACCGAGTTCTTTGCCTTCGAGAACCATCTCTTTTAGACGCTCTTCTGGCACAAAATCAAAAAGGTTGCGTCCGTCTTTTACTAGAGTGTCTATCAAAAAACCGTCACATTGTCCTTCTTTGGCTAGTTTTACCATCAGGTCAGGGTCAATGCCTCCTTCATAAAGCAAATTGTCCGCGAAAAGTGATCCAATTAACTTTGTCTGTGTTCCGACTAGAGCTTCTTTGGCTGCTAATAGTGTTTCTAGAGCCACGCTGTATTCGCTGACCATGAACCCTACTTTCACTGACGTTGCATCTAGTGTCCCTGCAGCATATACAGCCATTGAAACGGTGCCAATTTGGTCTGGTACAACACCAAGAGTCACACTTGCATGGTGAGCACTTGGGACCTCATCTCTGATCTGTTTCACTACGTTTGGATGAGCAGAACCGACTAAAGCTTCTTGCAGGTTTTTCACATCTACTATGTCTGCTCCACCTTTCAAAGCCTGTTTTGCTTCATAAAGATCTTGGACACTTACCATTAGAATCATTTGTTGTATTCCTTCTGACTGTTTGTACTATTTTTGCGAGTTACGTGATTGTGACAGCTGCAATATCGTCTTTGAGTTGTTGTTTTTCGTTATCCGTGAGGTCAGTTAATGGAGCTCTTACGTGCCCTCCGGACATTCCCATCAATTCTCCCCAATATTTGCATAGTGATGCCGGTAATGCTCCGCCCATTTTTTGTACAGTGTATTTCCACCATTTGTCTGAGACTTCTTTGATTGGTTTGACTTTTGAATCATAAAATTCATTGTCCAGATTTCCTTCCATCACCTTGTCAATATATTGAACGTAATAGTTAGCATCTGGGGTATCAAATCTCCAATCAGAGGTGTTGGCGAACATTACCTGCTGTTCAAAGCCTAATTCCTTTCCTTTGTGGAATATCCATTCGTCTGGGGTACTTATAATTGCCTTAGTGCCTACTTTCAAATGTGTGTCCACTGAAATTTCTGGATTGAAACTTGCTTCTTTTACGCCGACTACATTGGGGATATCACAGACCCGGTCCAAACCATTTGCATCTAGCACTGTTCCGAATTGGGGGGAGTTGTAATACATGATTGCGAGGTTTGTATTTTCTGCTAGTTTATTAACCCATTGAACAACCTGATCTTCGGTCCTTGTAGCAAAATAAGGTGCGGCTACGATTAGCAGGTCGAAGCCAGCATGTTCAGAATATCTTGCCAAATCAAGCATTTCTTTCATGGAAGTGTGCGATACGTGAGCCCCAGTGGCCCAATCATTTCCAGCTTCATCGCTAACGATGTCATAGACTTTGAGTCTTTCTTCTTTAGTTAGCGTCCAGAACTCTCCCATGCCCCATGTGCACCCAGCACCTTTGGTACCCAAGGATTTGACGTGACGAATATCTCGTCTCAAACCATCTTCATCTATTTCGTCGTTTTCTGTGAAGGGTGTCATCAAGGTAGACCATTGGCCACGTAGGTTTTCTCTTGCCCAATCCATTGCTTCTGTTTTGCTGTACTCAGCCATACAAATGAACCTCGATGTTGTGAATTTATTAATATGCCCGTTTCACGTGCATTTCTCAACC
>PBWI01000007.1 GCA_002728195.1 Chloroflexota bacterium | reverse complement strand
GTGAGCCATGTCAACCATGAGTTTTGCGTCTACTGAATCGGCTATCTCTCGAAATGATTGGAAATCTATAATCCTTGTGTATGCTGATGCCCCTGCTACAATTATTTTCGGTTTGCTCTCTTCAGCTATTCTTTTTACTTCTGTAAAATCGATAGTCTCTAGCTCACGATCTACTCCGTATGTAACAAAATTGTATAGTTTGGCCGAAAAATTCACTTGGCTGCCATGGGTTAAATGGCCTCCGTGGTCCAGCCCCATACCCATTACTGTGTCTCCTGGCTGTAGCGATGCAAAATATCCAGCCATATTTGCTTGTGCTCCACTGTGAGGCTGCACATTAGCGAATTCTGCTTTAAATAGTGACTTTGCCCTATCTATAGCCAATTGTTCCACTACGTCAACGAATTCACACCCTCCATAGTATCTTCGTCCCGGGTAGCCTTCAGCATATTTGTTGGTGAACACTGATCCTTGAGCTTCCAGCACTGCTGAGCTAGCGTAATTTTCCGAAGCGATTAGATTAATATTATCCATTTGTCGGCGTTTTTCATTTTTGATTGCATCAGAGATTTCAGAATCAATATGCTGTAAATTCATTTGCTCTCCCTTTGCCATTACATAAAAATCTATCTCGTTAATATTAATTCATCAGAGAGTAAAGATAAAAACATGTGACCTATTAGACAGGTGATCAAATAGAAACTCTTGAAACACATTATCTTGCCTAGGTACTATTGCTCCTGTAGAGTATTTGCAGGTACTTATAAAGTCTTCTGGCATGTAAAAACAAGTTGGTACAAAAAGGAAACGGCGGCCTTCCAAGATGGGCAAAGGTGTTCTAGAAACTTATAAAAAATTCCTTCCCATTACTTCTGAGACTCCAATTTTTTCCCTTGGCGAAGGGAATACTCCGTTGGTTGAATCACGGAATATTGTGCAAGAAGTAGGATGTAAGTCGTTATTCTTTAAACTAGAGGGATGCAATCCGACAGGTTCCTTCAAGGACCGGGGAATGGTAGTAGCCGTTGCCAAGGCTGTGGAAAAAGGAATAAAGTCCATAGCCTGTGCCTCCACAGGCAATACAAGTGCTTCTGCAGCTGCATATGGAGCTCATCTTGGCTTGAGAACCACTTTAATAGTCCCTAAAGGTAATGTCGCTAGAGGCAAGTTAGCCCAGGCAGTAGCGTATGGAGCCCATATAGCGTTAATTGATGGCAATTTTGACAGAGCTCTGGAAATTACTCGTGAGTTGTGTGTGAGACATCCTGTTGAACTAGTAAATTCCCTTAACCCCAATCGTATTGAAGGTCAGAAAACAGGATCTTTCGAAATAATTGAGGAACTGAAAAGAGCCCCTGATCACCTTTTTATTCCGGTCGGTAATGCCGGTAACATTACTGCTTATTGGAAAGGGTTTGTTGAAGCACAACAAGAAGGATTTGCAGATAATATGCCTGTGATGAATGGATATCAGGCAGATGGAGCATCGCCGATAGTTGACGGACATGTCGTAGACCATCCCCAGACGGTAGCTTCTGCCATCAGAATTGGTAATCCGGCTAGTTGGGAATCAGCCTTAAAGGCTCGAAATGAATCGATGGGTGTTATAGACAAAGTTGATGATGACGAGATCTTGACTGCCTATCGTAAATTGGCATCTGAAGAAGGTGTTTTCTGTGAACCAGCGTCGGCTGCCTCATTGGCTGGTTTACTCAAAAGAGTTAATGCTGGAGAATCCTTCAAAAACAAGGAGATTGTATGTGTAATCACAGGCAATGGACTCAAAGATCCTGACATAGCNAATGAAATAGAACCGGTTTCCCTTGAGGAATATGAGGCTAGTGTTGAATCAGTTGAAGATGCGCTATTGTTAGCATGAGTAAAAATGAGTCAAACNATGTATCGAGCGATGTTTGTTTTAATTCCAACAAAATCAGTAACGCAGTTCGTGATATTTTAGAGTCTATTGGGGATGACATTAGCAGGGAAGGGCTCAGGAGTACTCCAGAACGAGTAGCAGAGTTGTATCGAGAGCTGTTTTCTGGGATGAAATACGACCCTGCGGAGGTGTTAAGTGTCTTTTTTGAGGAAAACCACACTGATCCTATAGCTTTTACGGATATTGCATTTAACTCAATATGTGAGCACCATCTTCTTCCTTTTTATGGTTATGCGCATGTTGGATATATCCCAAAGGGTAGAGTAGTTGGTGCGAGCAAAGTTGCCAGATTGGTAGACGTTTTATCTAAGAGACCACAGATCCAGGAAAGGTTGACAACTCAAATTGCCGACACTATTCATCGTAGCCTCGGCGCGAGTTCCGCTTACGTGTTTGTGTCTGCCGAACATATGTGCATGACTTTACGAGGGGTAAAGAAAGCGGAAAGCAAAATAGTCACTTCTGCTCAGCGTGGAGAACTTCATGAAGTTCAACAACTTATAAAAATCATAGATTTGTCAAAATCATAAAGGGTGCAATGAGCTATTTTGAGAATATTGATCAAGTTGAATCAACGTGGTCAAACATAATGTCTGAATGCTATGTGAATACAATATTTATTACTCCTCAATGGCAAGGCACCTGGTGGAAGCGGTTCAGGAGTGACACGAAACCGATAATAGAAGTGTTGGTTTCGGACGGTAAACCTATAGGGATACTTCCATTGCTAATTGAACAAAAAAAAGCGACATTTATTGGAGATTCTGATGTCTATGACTACATGGATTTTCCTGTCGTAGAAGGTTGCGGCGGGGAATTTTTTTCAATGGCATGGCATAAGCTATCAAAGATGGATTGGGACACACTTAATTTAGAGTCCATACCGGAAAACTCTCCCACTCTAGAATATTTACCTGAAATGGCAAGGAAAAACGGATATACAGTCGATCTACATGATTCTGATACTACGCCTTATATGAATCTGCCAGGTTCTTGGGATGAATATTTAGCAGGGCTTAGGAAAAAAGATCGACATGAGTTGAGGCGCAAATTGAGACGTTTGGAGACCAACGCAGATTTTAAACAATATGTTGTTGAAATTAGTGACGAGTCTGTGAGAAAAGACATGGATGAATTTTTTCATCTCATGGCTTTAAGTAGCGGTGATAAGAGCGAATTTCTCACACAACAAAATAAGGAATTTTTTATTGATTTGGCGTTGAATTTTTCAAAATCAAATGAGTATAAATTGTTTTTTATGGAAGTGAATGGAATTAAAGTCGCTAGCTGCATTTGTTTTGATTATGACGGGACATATCTCCTATATAACAGTGGTTATGATCCGGAACAATCTTCCTTAAGCGTAGGCTTACTTAATAAGGCTTTAACAATCCAGGAAGCCATATCACGAGATATAAAAGAATACAATTTTCTTAGAGGCACGGAGCGTTATAAATACCATCTAGGAGCAGGCGATCGCACTGTTTTTGACCTCAGAATAACTCGTTAGCATGATGGAACTATGATAATAGGATTGTTGAGTTTTCATACTTGTCCCATGGCCAACCTGGGTGAAAAAGATGCGGGTGGTATGAATGTATATCTTGATAATCTTGCAAGAAGCTTAGATGCGATNGGTCATACAGTCTATGTTTTCACTCGCAAACATGACTTTCAAGAAGANGTAGAGTTCAANATAGGTGCAAGATCAAAAATCGTGCACATANAAGGGGGCGGTNAGGAAGTTTCCAAAGACGATCTTGTTAATCTGGTCTTAGAATTTACTAATAATCTGCAGGCTTATATGGNTTATGAAGGTTTAACTCTGGACATATTGCATAGCCATTATTGGCTTTCAGGTTTGATTGGTAACTCACTATCAGAATCATGGGGAATTCCTCATGTGATTACATTCCATACCTTGGCGAAGACGAAATTGAGGGCACTGACAGGTGGAAAAGAACATTTTTCCAGGAGTGATTCAGAATGTGAATTGATGGGTAGTGCAGATGGGATTCTTGTGTTAACTGAAAAAGAGATTCAAGATATACGTCAATTGTATGGAGAATTTGCGAATAAGATCGTAGTTGTAAAACCTGGCATAGATCTAGAAACTTTTTATCCATCTGATAGTGATGTTGCTAAAGGTGAATTAAATATACCTAACGACAGTAAGATGATTCTTTTTGTGGGTAGAATTGACCCTATTAAAGGTCTGGAGGTTTTGGTTGAGGCCCTATCTTCAATAACAATACAAGAAGATGTCTTACTTTGCATTGTAGGAGGAGCTGAGGAAGGAGACCAATATTTAAGGTCCATCAAATCCTTAGTTCATGAAACTGGATTGATAGGAAAAGTAATGTTTGCGGGACCAATTGCTCATGATGAGCTAAGGACTTATTACAGTGCGGCAGATGTTTTTGTTCTACCCTCACATTATGAGAGCTTGGGGTTGGTAGCTATAGAGGCAATGGCATGCAGAACCCCGGTTGTGGCTTCTAGGGTAGGTGGAATACCTTCAATAGTTGACCACGGTTCCACCGGGTATCTTATTCCTTGGCGTTGTCCGGAAGCCTTTGCTGCTCAAATCGAAGTATTATTACAAAATGAAGATTTGAATGATTTTATGTCTGAACAAGCTTTAAAAAAGGCTGGTTCCCTAAGTTGGGATTCTACTGCGAAAATAGTCTCCAATTACTATCGAGAGATTATCTTAGGATTTGCAGACAGCCAAGCTGTTTAACTTTATAAATCTTTTTGGTACCAATAGGTTTGGTCTACCTTTTTGAATCCGATACTTTCATACAAATTGGTCGCAGGGACATTTTCGGAATCTACTTCCAGTTCTATCTGAGAGACATTTCTGGAAATTAAATAATGCATTCCAGCAAGGACAACTGCTCTTCCTAATCGCAACCCTCGGTAGTTTGGGTGCACTCCCGTCATGGCTACCCAACCTACGGCTGAAGTAGGGTTACGGGCTTCCATTGTCCAGTTATACCCTGCTATCTCGCCTTCTTTTTCTATGAAAATAATTCCTTGTTCGGTAGTTCGTTCCATGCGGGTTCTATATTCAATCTGTTCTATATCGTTCGGTGAAAATCCCCAATGAGTACCAAAGGATTGATTTTGAAGATCCATTAGAGTCTTCACATCTTTTCTATTGTCAAAATGACGCAAGGAATACCCTTCAGGTAATACCAAATCTTCAATTTCGTGTTTTTCAAATTTGAGATTCCAGTACGTTTTGATTTTCCCCCAAGCGTTGGTTTCAAAAATGGGAGGGGAATCGTCATCATATTGTGAGATTTGAAAGTTGACTATTTTTGCTTTTGCTTTTGAGGCTCTTTTAATAGAAAGGTCAATAAATTTCTGTAGTACAGTGCTGAAATATTGTCCAGGNCTGATGGTTTGAAGTCCGACCAGTCTTTTTATAGGAATTTCATCAATCAATTGAAGAAATCCAACAATCTCATTTTCTANTAAGGCTAAATAACAGTCATTTTCTGGTTTTGAGGGAGGTATATTAATACTTTGAGCGAAGAANATTTGAGATAATTCNTTGGGTGAATTCAACGACCCGTTAACTGAATTAATAAATTCTACGAGCTTTGCTTGATAAGGGGTTGAGAAATTGGTGATTTTGATCATTGTATATTAAAAATTACTTAGGGTGTGATTCTATCAGAGTAGCCACAATTATTTTAGAGGTGTAACTAAGAGCTATGGCCGATATCTATGACATACATAATCATCTTTTGCCAGGCGTTGATGACGGTCCTAAGGAGTTTTCTGAATCAATCAGGATATGCAAAATAGCCGAAAGTCAAAATACGAAATCAGTGATTGTGACGCCTCATCGAAAAGATGTTACCGAGAATCTTTCGGTAAATATAATAAAGGACCTAGTTTCGGATATAAACCAAACCCTTAGGGAAGATAATGTAGATATTACCATTAAAATAGGAATGGAAAATCACATTGATTTGGGGCTGCTTAGAGATTTGGAGGAGGGTAGGGCTTTAACACTAAACAATGGGCAGTACATATTAGTTGAAATGCCATGGCAAGGGCGTCCCTCTTATATAGAGGAAATCATCGCTGATTTGTTAGGTTATGGTTTAACACCAGTGCTGGCACATCCAGAAAGAATGACTGTTTTTGAAGAGGATCCAAATTTGTTATTTGATTTTGTTCAAATGGGTTGTATATCTCAATTGACGGCAAGTAGTTTGTACGGCAAATTTGGCAACACTGCCATGAATTCTTCGATCGACATTATGAGGCATGGATTAGCACATGTGATTGCCTCTGATACTCATATGGCGGAGGGGCAAAGATGTTATGACATGGAACTAGGTTTTAGTCATGCAAAACGAATTGTTGGAATAGATATTGCCAAGAAAATGTGCTCTGTAAACCCTTTGGCTATCTTGGAAAATCATAAGCTAACCTAGGCTATAATGTTCGAAACTTTTTGCCAAATTAGCTCTTGGATTTCTTTCTTTGGTTTTTGACCGTCCAGGATATTCCAAATTCTTGGATTTGATTTAGCAAGGCTTAGATAACCTTTCCTAACTTGATTGTGGAATTCCGTGGATTCTTTTTCAAACCGATCCTTGGAATCTGAAATTTTCCTCCCAAAGGATAATTCTGGTTCTATATCTAACAAAAATACCAAGTCTGGTTCTAATCGCTCAGTAGCAATGGAATTAATCTTGGATATAACATTTGGATCTAATCCTTTAGCATATCCTTGGTAGGCAATTGAGGAATATGTGTACCTATCACATACGACCGCCAAGCCAGATTTAAGGGCAGGTAAAATTTCGTTCTGGATGAGCTCAGATCTCGCTGCTGAGAATAGAAATAGTTCAGATAGTGGGTTTAGTTCAGTAGCTTGTAAAATGAGGTTTCTTATTTTTTCACCAGTATTTGTACTCCCTGGTTCTCTAACTAATAGATTATCTATTCCTTCTAAAGCGAGCCTTTCCGAAAGAAGGAGTGACTGGGTACTTTTCCCACTTCCTTCAACCCCTTCTAGTACTATGAAAGTTTTCTTTCTAGTCATAGACTTTATGTATCAAGACTGATCTATGAGGCTCTTTTCCTTCACTACTTGATTCAAGTCCGTATTCGTTGGCTATTTGATGTTGGAGCCTTCTCACGTAGGAATTTTGAGCCCTAAGAGTGATTTCAGATTCGCCATTAGTTATTTTTTGTGCAGCTTGTTCAGCTTCCAATAAAGCTAATGACCTTTCTGATTCCGAACCCATATAGGGTTGTTCATTTTTGGTCACTGCTTTAACAAATTGTTCAATTTGATGAACTGTATTTTTTCTCAGGACAAATACTGGTTTACCCATTTTTTCAGCATTCCTCAAGGCTTGAGTTCCTCTGCGATGGTAATTTTTCGTTGTTACTAGCATTTCTGCTTTTTTGATATCTCCCACTAGAGTTACAGGAGCATTTAGAGATCTAATGACTTGGTCAAATCTGCCTTTATTAACGCCGTATGGCATGATGGGAGTTAATTTTGTTGCTTGACTAGGAAAATGGTCATTACTATTGGGAGTTTCAAAATTTGTTTCTTGAGAATTGGCGCTGCGATTTACTTCATTAGACTTAAATGAACTCATATGTTTTCTAATCGTACCACCGTCTTCTACTGACCTCACTTCTGAGTTAACCGTCTGTTTTCTCAGCATCCTATCCACAGTTGAAGCGACGTCGGAATGGACTGTTACGAGATTCCAACCTTGTATTTCAACCAGTTTTTCAAAGGTTGGAGGAGCGTTTCTTTC
>PBWI01000032.1 GCA_002728195.1 Chloroflexota bacterium | reverse complement strand
CCAACTGACTACACAGGGGGTTGTTTGGGTGCCCTCGGGGCCGTTATGGCTCTTTACGCTAGAGAGAAAAATGGTATTGGACAGGTTGTTAATACTAACTTACTCAATGCAGGCTGTTTACTTCTGGCTGGAGATTTCGCCCGCTATGAAAATAAGGTTCCTCGAAGACTTTCTGACAAACATCAAAATGGACTTAGTGATTTCCATCGTTTATATCAAACTCTTGATGGCTATATTTACGTTAGTTCAGAGCTGCCAGACTTAGCAGAGAGTTTTACTGGATTGCTAGGATTACAAAATTCTTTCAACAAAGGAAAAGAAAAGGAACATACTGAGTTAGGTAATCAAATTCAGGATGTCATAAAACTTAAAGAATCTGCCCATTGGGTTGAATTAATGGGCTTAAGGAATATACCTTGTTCTATCTCCATAGAGAATTATGAACTTTCTTTTTTTCAGGATGAACAAGCTTTCCAAAACAATATGATTTCTAAAAGCGTGCTTGATGACGGGAGAGAGTATGCTTTTTCTCACAACCTTGTCCAATTTCCGGAATTACCAATTCCCGTCATTAAACCGACTCCAATGTTGGGAGAACACAGCATTGAAATACTTAGAGAGTTTGGAATAGAGGAATCCTTGATAGATTCAATGATTGAGACCGGATCTTTGATAACATCCTGATCCAAAGAGATATTCTGCATGGATAGATTAAACGAGAGAAACGTTCGCTTATTGTCGCTTTTAAGTGGTTTTCTACTGATATATATCACTATTCAGATTTGGGATCATGGATTTTATATTTTTTCTGTACCAACCTTTCTCGTTGGGTGTCTAGCTACATTAATTGCTGTAAATGGAATCAACCATTGTATTTTCACTAGGTATGATGATTCTGGCTTTGACGGTGAAGTTTTCAATCTTAATGAGTCATCCTCAAAGATTTTATGGATAAGGGTTATTGAAAAAGTAGCTGCTGGTTTATTTTTAGTGGCTTCTACAGTTTTTGGAATAGTTGGAGTAGTGTTTTTTGATAAGTCCGAATTCGGATTGGGGTGGTTTTTTTACCTGCTGTCCATCTTGATGATTTTGTTGGTACCTTTTTTGATTCGTGGCCTCAATAGGGAAAGATCTAGGCAGCTGCGTAGTATTAAAGTAAGTTTTCCGTTGTTTGTTACATTATTTCTCACGCTCATAGTAATAATGGCTGTTTTTATTCGGATATATAACGTTTCAGAATTACCCGCTGGGCTTTGGTACGACGAGGCGGACAATATCGTGAGGGCTGGCCAGATCCATGCATCACCATTTGACACACCAGTTTTTGTACCATCCACACATCTCCCGTCTGCTTTTCTGATTCCCATAGCAATATTGCAGGAAATAACAGGATCATTGTGGTGGAATGGCAGGCTAGTGGCCATGGGGTTTTCTGTGTTTCTCATCCTAGGGATGTTTTATTTTTCGAGAGAAGTTTTTGAAGCCAAATGGGGGCTCGCTGCAGCCTTTTTAGCCTCGGTGATGAGTTGGAGCCTAAATTGGGGGCGTATAGGTATGCACGGGATAACTGCCGCGGCATTTTCTGCTTTTACCGGATTCCTACTGTGGAAAAGCTTAATTAGATGGAGCCCTTTTTGGTTTTTTTGGACAGGATTTATTCTTGGCGTTGGGATGTGGTTTTACGCACCATTTCGTCTATTTCCATTGGTTATATTAGTGAGTGTATTGTTAAGGCTGATTTCTGATTATCCAGGGTGGCGAAAGCTTCTTGCCTGTCTTGTTGCTATGGGTGTTGCAACAATAATTACTACGTCGCCATTGATACATTATGCGTACACAAATTCAGACATATTTTTCAAACGTACTGACGAAACTTTCATAATGAATCATCTGTCCGGAGGCAATCCCGGTAGAGCGATATTGGAAAACTTTACAGAGCACATTTCAATGTTTCATATATCTGGAGATCCAAATCCCAGGCATAATTTGCCTTTAGAGCCAATGCTGGACGATGTGACTGGCTCTTTGTTAATAGTTGGGCTCATTATTGTTTTGGCAAAATGTCGGCAACCTCTTTACTTATTATTTGTGTTTTGGCTTTTCATTATGTTACTGCCTGGAATACTGTCAGTTCCCTGGGAATCTCCACAATCCCTTAGGTCAATAGGAGTCATCCCAGCGGTAATAATCATAGCTCTTTTTCCGGTGGTGCTATTTTGGAACTTATTGAAATCTCATTCCTATTTAATTATTAGGAGAGTCGCTGTTTTCGCAATATTGTTTTTATTTGGATTTATCGGTTATCTAAATCTGAGTAGCTATTTTGGGAAACAGGCTGGTCATCCTGAAGTCTTTTCAGATTTTTCAACGGCTGAGACTATTATGGCTAAAGAGATGGTTAAACAGTCTCAGAATGCTTATACCCTCTACTCCTCGAGACAATTTCTTTACAGTCTTACGGCGTCAGTTGTTTCAGGTAATGTTCACTATGAGCCTTTGTTTGCACCAAGAGATTTGCCTATATCTCCTGAAAGGGTTCTAAATGGAGCTGCTATTTATCTCGAACCTCGAGATAGTGGGATGTACGAACTATTGGCAGAATATTACCCCTCAGCCAAATTTCGGGTAATCACTGCTCCGAATGGAAAGGATCCAATTCTCTATGAGGTTTTGATAAGTAAAGATCAATTGAAAAATACAACTGGTGTTGAGCTAACATTCCATCATGGAGATCTACTTGTTAAGAAGAAAAGGATAGACCTATTTTCCTCACAATGGGTCAAAGATCTTGCCGGGATAGACTTTCCAGCTGAGTTTATGCTGGAAAGTAATTTACATGTTCGTCAATCGGGGAAATATCAATTTGAAGTGCTTGGGAAAGGACAACTGTATATCGATGATCTTCCTTATTCTGAATTTGAAGACGGTATTAGATTAGGACCTGGACTGCATACTATTCGAGTGGAGGGAACTGCTTTAGCAGAATCTGGATTTTCTGAATTGCTATGGGGCGAATATGGAGGGACACTGGACCCTGTCCCGGCTTCCGTACTTTTTAGGGGACAAGTACGCCCAATAGGGCTGTCTGGTGTGATTTACAAGGAATCTCAACCATTATCCTCTCATATTGGGATTACCTCAGATGCATTTTATTATGACCCACCATTCAAAGGAATTCATGAAGCTTATTGGTTTGGATTACTTGAAGTATCGATTCCCAGTACATACCAATTCAATTTAATTGGGAATGACGAAATGGAACTGTATGTCAACGGAGTTTTAGTGTCTGTGGCAGGAAATGAGTTTTCAGCAAAGGAGGGTTCGAGAATAGATCTCAGTAAGGGGGAAGCTCATATAGAGGTGCGATACATTTCCTCCGGGGAGGCGCCAAGCTTTAAGATATTTTGGACCTCAGAAACCATTAATAATGAACAATTAATTCCGGTTGGTTTGATTGAACCGGATTATTCTTTTATGAAGGTGCCTTAATTTATATGGGGGCCTTGCTTGTAGATATTTTGCTTACGGCTCTAGCCATATTTGTTGGGAGCCTTGTTCTAGTAACGGCGGGATTTGGCATTGCTATTGGTTCTTCTCCCATCATGTTGCTCACTGTAGACCCGCAATCTACGGTTATCGTAATTAATACCGTATCACTATTGATATTTGTTCTTATGATCTACCAGAACAAAAATCATATAAATTATAAGGAAATGACGGTTCCGGTAATTTTTGGATTGATAGGGGTGCCTGTAGGGATATATATTCTTGCTAACTCTAATGCCGCCGCTCTCAGAGTTTCCATTGCCTTGTTAATAATATTTTTGGGGATATTACTCGCATTCAATCCGTCTATATCAGCAATTAGGCATAAATATACTCTGTGGGGCGCAGCTTTTTTGGTTAGCGTAATGATTACCTCAACAGGAATCGGTGGTCCAATAATGGCAGTCGCAGTTCTCGCTCGAAACTGGGATAGAGATTCCATTCGTGGGTCCCTTCCATATTATTATATTTTTATAGAAACTGCGGCAGTAATAGGCTATGTGATAACCGATTTATTTGATTCGGAAAGACTGATATTGACAGGTATAAGCGTTTTCCCCGCCTTGCTAGGTTTCTGGCTTGCTTCTATTCTAGTTAACAAAATTAATCAGACCTACTATCGGAACTTGATCCTAGGTATAGTTATATGTGCTGGTACAGCCATTTTGGTCAAAGAGATTTTCATTTGAACCAAATTTAAATGTATCAATTCATGGAATTTTTTCAGGTGAATAAATGGTTACTGACGAGCTAAAAGATTTGAGAGAAAGGATTCGGCATTCAACTGCACATGTAATGGCTGATGTGGTCAAGCAATTNTATCCAGATGTAAAACTTGCTATTGGTCCCCCTACCGAAGACGGGTTTTACTATGACTTTATGACTGATACACCTTTTTCTGAAGAAGATCTTGAAAAGATAGAAAAAGAAATGCGAAAAGTTATATCCAATGATCTGCCTTTTATATATTCCGAATATAGCAGAGGCGAGATAGTGGATATGAATCAATCGGAGCCTCTGAAATTGGAGGTTATCTCAGATATTCCGGACGGTGAGGTGATTAGTACTTACAGTCATGGGGAATTTGAAGACTTATGTGCGGGACCTCATGTTGGATCTACAGGGGATATTCTAGCCTTTAAGCTTTTGAATGTAGCTGGGGCCTACTGGAGAGGTGACGAGAACAGGCAGATGCTGCAAAGGATCTATGGCACAGCATTTGAGAGTAAAGATGCCTTGGATGAGCATCTTACAAGACTTGAAGAGGCCCAGCGTCGCGATCACCGGGTATTGGGAAGAGAATTAGATTTGTTCTCAATCCACGAAGAAACAGGTCCGGGCTTGATAATTTGGCACCCAAAAGGAGCGCGGGTCCGAAGTATTTTTGAAGATTTCTGGCGCGACGAGCACTATAAACGAGGATATGATCTTATCTATACTCCCAACATTGGGAGGGAAAATTTATGGCGGACCAGTGGGCATTTAGATTTCTTCCAGGAGAATATGTTTTCACCCTCGGAAACAGACGGACAAAATTACTATTTGAAGCCTATGAATTGTCCTTTCCACATCATGTATTACAAATCTTCTTTACGTAGTTACCGAGAACTCCCAATGAAAATAGGAGAACTGGGGACGGTTTATCGATATGAGAGGGGAGGAACTCTTCATGGAATGTTAAGAGTTAGAGGATTTACGCAAGATGATGCTCATATATTTTGCACGCCTGATCAGATTGAAGCAGAGATAGATAGTGTTTTAGATCTGACCTTCGATTTGTTGGAAGCATTCGGNTTCGACGATTTTACGATGAATTTATCAACTAAACCAACCAAAGCTGTTGGGTCGGATGAGCAGTGGGAAGTNGCTGAAAACTCATTAAAGAAAACCTTAGATGCAAGAAACCTGAAATATGAAGTGGAAGAAGAGGGGGGAGCGTTCTACGGACCTAAAATTGATGTCAATATTAGGGATGCAATTGGGAGATCTTGGCAATGCACCACTGTGCAATTTGATTTCAATCTGCCACAAAGGTTTGGATTGACTTATATAGGGGAAGATGGAAATTCTCATCAGCCATATATGGTTCATAGGGCAATATTTGGCTCTTTAGAAAGATTTATGGGTATCTTGATCGAACATTATGGTGGCTCTTTTCCAACTTGGCTGGCACCTACTCAAGTTCAAATAATTCCTATTGCCGATAGGCACATAGAATATGGTTTGGATCTGCAAACTAAGATGCGGGATAGCAAAATAAGATCGGAAATAGATACAAGAAGTGAAAGAATGAATTCCAAGGTTAGGGATGCTCAATTGGCCAAGATTCCATATATGTTCATAGTTGGAGATAGAGAATTGGAATCAGAAACTGTTGGTGTAAGGATGCGTTCTGGAGAGGATTTGGGAGCAGTACCAATAACTGATGCATTGGATCGAATAATTACCGAGGTTCGAGATAGAATAACCTAGCCATTACAGAGGTAGTTTTATTGATCACCTAGTCACGGTGTGCTATATTCATAGTGGTCCAGTGTTTTCGCTGGACTATTTGCTTTGGAATACATCGGAAAAAGGAGACATAACATACCTAAAAGCTATAGAGTGAATGACCAAATAACGGCACAGTCAGTACTGCTCGTTGATGACGAAGGAAATCAGTTGGGCGAACTAACTACTGAAAAAGCGTTAGAGATGTCTCTTGAGAAAGGATTAGATCTTGTTGAGGTGGCNCCATCTGCAAATCCTCCGGTATGTAGATTGCTGAATTATGGAAAATTTAGGTATGAGGCAACTCGGAAAGAACGTGAAGCCAGGAAAGCCTCCAAATCTAAGTCCAATAACGCTGTTAGAGAAGTTAGGATGAAGACCCGAATTGGGGATCATGACAGAGAAGCTAAAACTCGATTAGTAAAAAGATTGCTGGGAGAAGGTTCGAAAGTTAGGGTGTCGGTTATGTTTAGGGGCCGCGAGGTTCAACATCCACAAATAGGGATGGCCCTTTTAAAGAATGTAGCTGAGGATCTTCAGGAAGACGCATTGCTTGAAAAAGCTCCTTCCTTTGAAGGCAGATTTCTGGCGATGACCTTGGCTCCTAGTCCATCATTAAAAAATAATAAAAATAGTAGGGAAGCAGAAAGTGCCAAAACTTAAGACTCATAAAGGCGCAAAAAANCGTTTTAAAGTGACAGGTTCCGGGAAGCTGATGAGGATGAAAGGATTGCGAAGTCATTTGCGCAGGAAAAAACCCAAGAAAGTGAAAAGACTATACACGGGTAGGCTTCCTGTAAGCGAGGCAGATGTACCTCGAATTAGGAAATTACTTCCATAAAGTAAGTAGAGACGAAAACAGGAGATACGTAGGTGACTAGAGTTAGAAGCGGGNTTACGAGACGCCGAAGACATAAGAAAATACTAAATATGACCAAAGGTCATCAGGGTGTACGCCATACTCTTTATAGGCGAGCCCATGAATCCATGATTCATGCCTTACAATATTCCTACGATCATAGGAAGCAGAAAAAGAGTGACATGAGGCGCTTGTGGAATATCAGAATAAATGCAGCAGCTCGCTCTAATGAAATTACCTATAGCAAACTCATATATGGTCTTAAGTTAGCAGGTGTGGATATAAACCGAAAAATGCTTTCGGAGATGGCGGTCAGCAATCCTGAGGCTTTCACTGAGGTAGTGGAAAGTGCTAAAACCGCTCTTGAAGCGGCGTAGGGCCACCAATATATAGTTGATTATCGACCTGATATCGTAAGAATATCTTTGTATAAATGAGAAGGTTCTATTGGGTTGGTATGTACTGCAGCTGGTCTCCCGTCTTTGCCAACTATGAACACGGGAGATGTATGGATTACGTCATATTTTCTATTACTCTCCCCGGCGAGTGTCTCTAATGCAGTTTGATGCGGATTTACGTAAAAGTCTGACCATATAGATTGAAGTGCTTTTTCGGAACCGTTGAGATAGCTCCAATTTGTATTCAGTTCCCATCGGTCTTTAAATTCCAATCTAGCTTCCATACTATCTCCCTCTGGATCAACTGAGATAATCAGAATGGGAATGTTTTTTGTAGATTCCGATTTCTCAATGGCCTGTTTGATGCTAGAAGTAACTATTGGACACAGACTAGTGCAATTGGTGAACAGAAAAGTAATTAAATGAACCTTACCCATGTGGGTTTGATTGGTGACTTCTAGTTTATTTTCGTCTTGGAGGCTGAAAATTGAACCATTATGGTTTTGCAGAGCTGTACCGTATAGATTTGAATTACTTGTGGGCATGCAGGATGCCAGGAGTAAAATCACACAGATGAAGACTGGAACAAAATACAGATATGCTCTGATAACCGGGGTGGGATTGGTGGCAAGCTTATTTTTAAGTACGGCTGGCGTCCCTATGGAGAGGTCTTTTTTTCCAGAAGGAACGCTATTAGAGGAGTCAAGATCAATAGCGCCATTCCGATAATAATTACTCCGATGGTACCGAAACTGGTATTGTGATGTATTTGATAGAAGGTGTACCCAAGCGCAATAGCAAATACAGCAATCATAGCAAATGAAGCCAAAGGTACGACTAGGGATAATATTACTTTGTTCACGACAACTCCCGTTATGTAGAATCTTCCCTATTATACCTTGTTTCTGTTGAATTAGAATCTTCTTCAAACCATTTAAAGAAAACGATAATTATCAAGAACAAGAAAAGAAACCCACTGCCTACTTTCATTATAATTCCACCAAGTTGCTGGTCAACCAAAGGGGTGATATTCCAAATTCTTGGGGCGTCAATGTAATGTTGGTATATCGGTTCTCTTGCGAATGTGACTATCCCAAATACGATTATTTGGGCTAAGGACATTACAAATAAGTACAGCATTTGTATCGGATATATTAATTTCGGAATCGATTCCACTTGACTACATATGGGCCACCACATAATGAGGGACGCTAGTATGAAAAGAGAATGTTCCAATATGTGTACCCAATGATATGAGACTGATAAGTTATATAAAACAGGCAAATGCCATATTGAGAATATTATGTTGAATATCACCACTGCTCCGATAGGGTGGAATATTCTCTTGAAAATAGCTAGCGTCCATTTTTTTTGGAAAAGCTTGGAAGCTAGCCAGCCTGGGGTTCCGAGTATCAGAAGAGGAGGTGATATCAGGGTTATCAGAACGTGTTGGATCATGTGCGCACTGAATAGATAATGATCACTCAGTATGTGAAGCGGAGAAGTAAGTGACAGGAAGATAATTAAAGTTCCCATCGTAAACATGATTGTTTGACGATGGGAAACCATCGCAAGCGTCGCCTGCTTTTTTCTGTAGGATCCTATTCCGTACATGTAAGCGCTCTGTACTAGAATCAAGCCGGCCACCACTTCCAAGTGAGGGTGCCAGTGTAGCCAGATAGAGTCAGAAAACCCGAAAAGCGACATATGTAGTTTCTGCTGATTGACTTAGATTTAGGTTGTGTGCCCTTATGTGTACACCCCGAAGAGGATTAGGAGAAACCCTATAACAAAGGCGGCTAAGACAAAGCCGGCTACAAACATATATGTGAAAAGTTTGTGGTCAAATTTCAAATGCATGTAGTACATTGCGACTAGTGCGAATTTTCCAGTGGACAATGCGAACAAGATTGGAATCATCCAATGCCCAAGGAATTCAAGATAAAATATTCCGACTTCTACCGCTGTAATGACACACAATATCACGGCTATGCGGAAATACTGTCCCGCCGTTGGGTGTCCTGTGTGCGCGTCTCCTGAAAGGTCCTGGCTCATGTTATCTCCCAATACGTAGTTAGAATCCCGGGAATACTCCGAATAGGTATACAACTGTGAATATGACTATCCAAACGACGTCGACAAAATGCCAGTACAATGCGGCTAAATCCACGTCCAAGTTCTTTTCAGGAGTTATCATACCCTTCTTGAATGACAATAATAGTAATGAAAGAAGCCACACTATCCCTAAGGTAACATGGGCACCATGAAAACCTGTAAGGGTGTANAAAGTGGTCCCAAACAAATTCGTTTGGGGTTTCAACCCTTCATGACTCTCTGCGTGTGCCTCGCCATTCGAACATCCTTCATCGAAAATATGTTGTTCATAATCGGTTAGTTCCCCAGGGGTTGAGCAATTAATNTCTACATGATGATGCGCAAAACTGCTAAATTCGTAGACNTGAAAGCCTACAAAGGTAGCTCCCATTATTGCTGTGGAAATCATCCAAATCCTGAAACCTTTAAGGTTGTTTTTGGTAAGAGCAGCGTATGCCAAAACCATACTCATACTGCTCATTAGTAATACGAAAGTGCTTACTGAGGTTACTGGTATGTCAAATACATCCACTGGCATAGGGCCAGCCAGACTTTTTCCTTGGTAAACTAGATANGTAGCTATTAGCGCGCCAAAGAACATGCAGTCCGAACCAAGGAATGCCCACATTAGCATTTTTCTATGGTTAAGCCCTGTCGTTGTGTCTTCGTGCTCGCCGTGTATTTGAGCTGNGTGTTCCTGTGCCAATTGNCAACCTTCCTTAATGAGTAGAGTCTTCTTCTGGATCGTTCACAGGTTCAAAAGACCATGCGTATACCCCGACGAATCCTATTATCAGTCCAACCGCAGCCAGTCCCCAAGGAACTATAAGGTCGTTGAAGACTACACCGTAAGCAGCGATGAACAGGCCTATTGCGGTAACCATTGGCCAATATGAGGGTTGCGGTAAGTGAATGCTATGGCCTTCATCTCCTGAACCTCCACTAGCCGGCACTTCTTTGTGGGCTCCGCCTTGTTTAGTTTCCCACCAGTCATCGAGTNATCTGACAACAGGTATTTCCTTAAAATTGTATTCTGGTGGTGGTGATGCTATGGACCATTCTAATGTCCTTGCGTCCCATGGATCTGCAGGGGCAGCCTTACCATTTCGCCAATTCCTACCTATGTTATCAATAACAAGTAAAAATCCAATTATTAAGATGAAGACTCCACCTGTAGCTACTCCATTCCAAAATTCCCAGCCCATCCCTTCTACGTATGTATAGATTCTTCGTGGCATTCCGTCTAACCCAACAAAATGCATAGGAAAGAATGTAACGTTTTGTCCTAGCATAATCAACCAAAAAGAAATCTTACCTTGCCTTTCACTGTACATTTTTCCNGAATACTTAGGAAACCAATAGAAGATACCCGATAATATTGCCATTATCGCACCACCAAATAGTACGTAATGAATGTGAGCAGGTACAAAGTAAGTGTCCTGTTGTTGGGCATCATGGGCCGATACTGCATGCATCACCCCGCTAATTCCACCCAGCAAAAACATTGCTATGAACCCTAGAGAATATAGCATCGGGGTAGTGAATCTAATTGACCCACCCCATATGGTACCTATCCAGTTGAAAACTTTAATCCCTGTGGGTACTGCAATAAGCATTGTAGTCACTGTGAAAACTGCGTTAGCTACAGCTCCAAGTCCAACAGTGAACATATGGTGGCTCCAAACCATCCATCCCATGAAGGCGATAATAGCTCCGGCCAAGACGACCGTCTTGTAGCCAAATAGTGGTTTTTTCGAGAATACGGGCAGAACTTCGGAAACGATGCCCATAGCAGGGAGTATCAGGATATACACCTCGGGGTGTCCGAATACCCAGAACAAATGTTGCCACAGTACAACGCTCCCTCCATTGGCAACGTTGAAGAAGTTGAACATAAAGTACCTGTCAAAGGTAAGTTCAATTAGTGCGACAGTTATGACGGGGAACGCCAACACCAATAATATGGCGGTTATAAAGCTCATCCAGGTAAATAATGGAAGCCGCATCATTGTCATTCCCGGGGCTCTCATGTTGATGATTGTCACAATGAAATTAAATGAGGCCGCAAGAGAGGCTATGCCTAGAACTTGCAAGCTTATTATCCAAAAGTCTATGCCTGTACCTGGGTTTTGGGCCACAGAAGTAAGCGGTGCATATCCGAACCATCCTGCATCTGTTGCACCTCCGATCCAACTCAGTTTCAGCATCAAGGCTCCGCCGAGGAAAGTCCAATAGCTGAAGGCGTTAAGTCTAGGGAAAGCCACATCACGGGCACCTATTTGGAGGGGTATAACAAAATTAAAGAACGCTGCTGATAATGGCATAATGGCCAAAAATATCATTGTGGTGCCATGCATAGTAAATAACTGGTTGTAAACTGCTGCGCTCACTATGTCTAGCTCAGGGCCCGCTAGTTGCAATCTCATTAGGGTTGCTTCAATACCACCGGATAAGAACATTATGAATGCTGTTATTCCGTAAAGAATACCAATGCGTTTGTGATCGATGGTTGTGATCCAACTCCATACACCTGTTGGATGGACTGGCCTCGGTATCGATATTGGGAATGTACTCACTTAGAGTCCTCCGACTGGATTCAACATAATAGTATTTTGGTCACCCGCTACTTCAGTGATGACAGATAATGCACTAGCTGCGATATCTGCTCTTCTGTTAGCTTTTTATCTGGNTCAGTATAAACTTGTGCACCTTTTGACATAAGGTTACCTGGTTTGATTTGTTCTGGGTCTTCTATCCAAGTACGTAGGTTTTCTTGTAGCAATGCGTCATTGAGCGAACCATTTTCATTGGCATTTCTCATCATACCTGCACCAAGGTCTCTACGTGAGGCCACATGAGCTAGGTTTGGACCAACTCTGCCTTTGGAGCCTTTGTTTACAACGGTTTTGGTAGCATGACAGCCTGTACACCCTGCGCTTTTGAATACATCCGCCCCTTCTTTTACTAAGGGATCAGAAGATTCAATCGCTGGGCTTGATTGAGCGGTTAACCATGCGTTAAATTCATTCTCAGGAACTGCGATCACTTTAAATTTCATATTCGCATGAGATGTCCCGCAATACTCTGCGCATTGGCCATAGTATTCGCCGGGCTCATCTGCTTCAAACCACATGAAATTCCCTTCGGATGGGACCATATCTGTTTTACCAGCCAATTTGGGCACCCAAAAACTATGGATAACGTCCACAGACTCCAAATTAATAGCTATAGGGTAGCCTACTGGAATATAGACCTCATTTGCCGTGACTATTTCTTTCTCTGGATTCGAAGGATCTGGGTATCTGAACTCAAACCACCATTGGTGTCCGATCGCCTCCAAGGTATGTTCCGGTTTGGTTGTCTTTGGAGCCTCGTACATATAGAACAGGGTTTGAATTGTGGGGACCATCAGAATTATTAGAAGTACAGCTGGGATTGCTGTCCAAATTATTTCCAGTGTGTGATTGCCATGATACTGAACTGGGATGTCTGACTCTTTTTTAACTCTGAATTTAACAATCGCGTATATCAGAGCTGCCTCAACCAACACAAAGACTATAAATCCGCCAATTAGAATCCACCAGAAAACCTCAAGCTGCTCTGCTGCTACAGGCCCTCTTGGGTCAAATGTTGATTGGTTATGGTCAGGGTAGCATCCCGTTATCAGAAGAGCCAACAGTGCCATAGATAATAGGAAAAGAGTCTTGGGGATTTTGTTAAGTTGCATTAATTTTCTTTCGCCAGAGTCCATTTAAAACCTTATATTAATTTCGTTCTAAACCAATTGAAAAATTTACCAAAATATCATGGTGACCGTCAAGCTGATTGACGAACAAAAATAATGTTTATCTTTAATCATAATAAAAGCCCTTGGGTATAAATAAAACTTTCGACGACCATGATCACGAAAAGTAAAGCCAGATAGGCCATCGAATAAAGATATATTGGCATTGCTAAATTGATGTCTTGTCTTCGTTTCATGAGCCAGGTTACCCATATGAATCCAGCTGACAATACCAACGAAGAGATCCCAAAAACAATTCCCAGTTCATCGACAAAATATACTGCCGCGAGTAGCAAGGCTAATAATATCCAAGTGTAAATGAATATCTGAGTTTTTGTAGCAGGAATTCCGGATACAACTGGTAGCATGGGAACACCAGCATTTTCGTAGTCATCTTTCAAAATCAGTGATAGAGCCCAAAAATGTGGGGGAGTCCAGAAAAACACAATTAGAAATAGGAAAATTGGAGCTGGGTCAACTATGGTACCAGTAACGGCAGCCCAACCCACTGCTGGAGGAATTGACCCTGCTGCTCCTCCAATCACAATATTTTGAGGGGTAGTTCTTT
>PBWI01000031.1 GCA_002728195.1 Chloroflexota bacterium | reverse complement strand
AGCTCCAGTCATTCAGGTGCTGATAGATGCTAAGCATGCTTCTATGTTTGACCTTAGGGTGGGAGACCGTATCTCTGCAGTTCCGTATTGGGATGACTCAGTAGATCACATAGCTGTAGATATCACAGGAGTTTTTGAAAAAAATGATATAGATGACTTGTATTGGAGCATTGAACAGAGAGCTTTCATGTATTCAGCTAGTAAATCATTCAAAACCATTCCTCTTTATTTGCCGAGGAATATCTATATGGAGGGTTTGGCCGCTAATTTATTTGATTTGGAGACTACATATGTTTGGATGTTCAACATAGATAGGGAAAGCATTAATTCTTCCAATGCCTCCAAACTTGCATCGAATATAACCTATTTTGGCGACAGATTGGGATCAGAATTAAATAGATTTGTAATTCGAACTGAGCTAGATAAGTCTTTAAAGATCTACGACACACGAATTTTATTCACGAAGATACAGATGTACGTGGTTTTGATAATGGTAACTTTTGTTGTCTTATATTACGTCGTAATTTTATCTTCCCTAATGATTGAACAGAGAAGATTTGAAGTATCTAAATTGAAAGGTAGAGGTGCTACCGATTCCCAAATATTAAGTGTGTTTGCTATCGAAGGAATTACGATTTCATTACTTGCTACAATCCTTGGTCCTATAATTGCAATTTTCGTGATTAGCCTGTTGGGGCTTCTATCCGATTTCCAAGCTATCAATGAGGGTTCTTTTCTTTCAGCTAGGTTGACATACCAATCATTTTTAATGAGCTTTTTGGGAGGCCTATTAAGTTTCATAGCTCTGATGATTCCGTCTATTCAAGCATCAAGATATACAGTTTCTGATGAACGGGCCAAGTCAAATAGGCCGAATCGCATTTCGTTTATAACAAGGTATTACATTGATGTCTTAATTCTTATCATTGGCTTATTTTTATTCAATCAGCTGAGCGAACAAGGATCTATGGCAGCTCGGGACATTTTGGGTAACGTTAATTCAAATCAAATAATGTTAGCTGTTCCTGCCATTATTTTGGTCGCCTCAGCTTTGGTTATATTGAGGATGTTCCCACTTCTTATGAGTCTTTTGAGTAGGGTTTTATCCAGATATTTGCCGATCGGACTTGTTCTAAGTATGTGGCAAATCTCTAGAAGTCCCTACAATTATGCAAGACTAGTTTTACTACTGATTTTGATGACCGGACTCGGGATTTTTGTTGCTAGTTTTGCAGGAACCTTGAATAGGAATTTTGAAGAAAGAGTTTATTATTCACATGGTTCCGACTTAAGGCTGACCGATCTTTCAGTCAATTCTACTGGCCTCAGTAAACCTCTTACTAAAAAAATAGAAGCCATCGATGGAGTGTCTTCGGTTAGTGCTTCAATACGGATGACTGGAACAGATGTGACCAAAACTTTCGGATCTGACTCAATGANTATTTTNGGATTTGACACAGAAAATTTNGCGGAAAATGCTTGGTATAGATCTGACTTTTCAGAAGATACACTTTCCGAAATGGTTGATTCTTTGGNAAGGTCACACAAAAAAGGGATCGAATTGCCTGACCGGGCAAGATCTTTTGGAGTATTGGTTAAATCCGATAAAATTCGGCCTACGGTCGCTCTTATCGCTAGAATGAGAGATAGTAATGGAAGGTATATTTCTTATGATCTAGGCAGACTCGACAGCGGTGGTTGGACCTATAAAGAAGTGGAGATTTTTGGGAGCAGGAGAAGATTTCAGCTTTTTCCTTCTCGACCGCTTACTTTGATGTCGGTTGGCATAGTAGAGACGATTCCCCAAAAAAGCTTATCACCGGGCTCAATTCTAATAGATTCTGCCAGAGTGCGACTATCAACGGGAGAAGTGGTTAACTTAGAGGATTTTAGAGACGTTCAGGGTTGGCAAACTATAGATTCGTCAAGCTTCTCTTCTAACGATAATTTAGCTCTTTCTGAAATCAGTGTTAAATCAGATTCTTCAGCTCGTTTTACATGGTCAGACGGTCCGTCGATGACAATTCGTGGTATATATCCTTCAGAATCGTCTGAACCTATTCCAGCTATAGTTGATTCAGATATGCTCAGGAAATCAAGATATAAATTGGGAGATCGGCTAAAGATATCAATCGGTGGACAGAGAATCGATATAGTACTGATAGATCAAGTTGCATATTTTCCGACTATAAATCCCATCGAGGACGATTTTCTTATATTAGACTCTGATTCATTAATCCATGGGATCAATATAGGTTCTTTAATCGGGAGTACGGATCCAAATGAGGTTTGGATTTCTTACCAGGATGATCTTAAACAAGAAAGCAAAAATTCTATTAGAGATAATTTAATTGCNGATCCTCCATTTCCATACGGTCAANTATGGGATGNTGAATCTATGCTCGAGCAAACTCGGATAGATCCTCTGGTTAAAGCGGGGTGGCATGCAATATTGCTGATTGCCTTTAGTTCAATTTTACTTTTGAGTGTTATTGGATTTTTTTCTCACGCTTATATTTCGTTTAGGAATCGGAGATTTCAATTTGCTCTGCTTAGGACGATAGGNCTTTCTAGTCGTCAACTTATGTCATCAATTTGGATCGAGCAGGTTTTGATAATTATTTTGGGCATGGCTGTGGGGACATGGATGGGGGGAAGGTTATCGGAGGCAGTTATGCCATTTTTGAGTATCGATGANTATGGGAATCAAGTTATACCTCCATTTGTTATAGAGGTAGACTGGCCGAATTTGTTAATTACCTACGGGGTCATGATAGTGATATTTTCTATGGTAGTTGGTTTACTTATTTTCTTAGCAAATAGGTTGGTATTAAATAAGATGCTAAGGCTTGGGGATACTTAACCAAGGACTGAGTTNTCAAAATCCGTATGTCCCCTGGCAAAATCCGAGGCCACGACAATTTTTCCTCCTTCCGCTTGAAGTTTTTTGACATTCAGTGAGCCGTCACTGGTACCGATGTACACTTCATCTCCATGGATTGAGACATATCCAGATGGTAATTTGTATTTAGTAGAAATTTCGGCTTCAATTATNTTTAAATTTTTGCCGTTGAAGTTGGTATGTGATCCTGGCCATGGGTTATATGCTCGGANNTCNTTCCATATTCCGTCGGATCCTTTGGTCCAATCTATTAACCCATCTTTTCGGGAAAGTTTCCCTGTGAAGGTAGCTTTGTCGTGGTCCTGTTGCACGATTTTAATNTTGCCAGTCGCAAATTCTGAAATTGTTTTTGAAACAAGTTTAGAACCTAACATGAATAATTCCATGGTTAATTTATCACAGAATTCATCTCCTTGGAGTTTTATCTTCTCTTGTGACAATATNGGGCCAGAATCCAACCCTGAATCCAATTGGANAATTGTAACGCCTGTGTATTCGTCTCCAGCAAGAATTGCGGATGATACAGGTGAGGCTCCCCTGTATTTGGGTAAAAGAGAAGGGTGTAAGTTAATACAACCGTGTCGGAAAGCGCTGAGTACATCGGGGGGTAATAAAATCCCATAGGCTGCTACAACAGCTATATCCGCATCGAATTTTTTCAGGGTATTAATTTCTGAAGAGTTATCTCTGAAATTTTCAGGTTGTAATACCTGGTAATTTTTTGATAATGAGTATTCCTTCAAAGAAGATATGGCTTTCCTTCTGCCACGGCCAACCGTTCTATCCGGCTGAGTATAGACGGCTAAAATTTCGTGACCATCCTCTGCAATGCGTTCAAGGACTGGTATGCATAANTACGGTGTTCCCATAAATACTATTTTCATCAATAAAATTTCTCCCGATTTAGGAAGTTTAAATTATAAGACCCTCTATCATTTTTGCGGGCAGCTATGTAAGTATTTAAAGTAGAGCTTTGTTCAAATGTTACTACTCTGATGTTTCAAGGATTTTTAGTTCATTGAATTTGAATAAGTCAATAGCTATATTTTTGGCGAATAGACCTTACTCGATTTTATCAATCGTTGCGTTGATTACTTTATTCCTGATTTTTCCTTTGTTTCTGTTGGCACCTGATGAACAAGCTTCCTCTAACCCGCCTGGAGAAGTTTACGAACTTCAAAAAGAGATTGATGGGAAATTTCCTACTCCGCTTCATTTTGCCAGCTTTGTTATGGAAGCACATCAGGGGGATGTTTTATCTAAATCTGTCCTTTTAGACCTGAAGATCAATAGAAATCGCTTAATTGAACTGGACCTGAATGGAGATTTAGCTGTTACTGAGGAGGGAAATCAAAGAGGTACTTTAAAGAAACAGTCCTATCTTGCTAATTACTATGATTTTGATTTGGGAATACGGATAGATGGAATTATTTCTGTTCTCGACTCTGTGGAAGTTTTCCTCGAAAGTGAGAATTTAAATTTGGAATCTGCTACTGAGGAACAAATTAAGCTGGCTTTCCATCACATAATGTCGAATCCCCAGTTCNCAAATGTTAAAGATCTAATTTCTACTAAGGCCTATTCCACAAAAAGAATTGTTCTTGGTCAAGAGATCGACTACTGGATTGCNCCTGTCATGGTGTTCCATGCTTTGGCTGATAATTCCAAACTAGGCGGAGCAGGTTTGGAAATTGGAATGGGAGGAGGGCCTGATGTAATCAATAAGGAACACTTGAATAGAAGCATAGGTTCTGTAATGGAAGGTTCAGGGAACAATTACGAGATTTGGGGAATTGCTATAGATGCCAATTTAGAATCTGAAGATGAAGGTAAGAAGGCTGGGATTTTCATAATGTTTACGGCCATTGCTGCTGTATTGGTGGTAGGTATTAGTCTTAATTCTTATTGGGCTACTGCTATAACAGGAGTTGGTCTTGCGGTATTGATGGTTTGGTTGAAAGGNGTCTCTGCTTTATTAGGGCTAAAAAGTGGNCTGGTTATAGATTTAGTAGTACCCATTGGAATGATTTCATTGGGAGTTGATTTTGTGGTGCATGCTGTTCGGAGATATCGTGAAGANTTGCTGCAAGGTAATGATCCAAAAGTTAGTTTCACTTTGGGTTATGCATCAGTACTTGGTGCACTTCTTTTGGCAATGGCTAGTGATAGTATAGCCTTTCTTTCAAATTTGTCATCGAATATTGAGGCCGTAATCCATTTTGGATGCGCTGCAGCAATAGCAGTAATATCTTCTTTCGCCATACTTGGTGTGGTTGCTCCTCTACTAACTATGAAAATAGACCAACTGATGGGTCAAGTTGAGTTCAATTTCAAGGCCAAAAAATGGACGATTTATAGAATAGTTGGCTCAGTATTAGTCGCTTCGATTTCAGGTGCTTCNATCATTATGATGGTAGCTGTAAGCAAATTTATAGGATTGCTTCTTCTAGGTTTTTGCATTGTTTTTCTTATATTGGTTCCAATTCTGATACTGTCGAAAAATGCTAGTAAGCAGGATAAGGGAAAAACAGGAAAGCTGGAAATAAAAACATTAAACCAAGATAGACTTGCTCATATTGTTTCAAAAATAGTTACATTAGCTGCCACAAACGTTCTATTAGTGATTTTTGTGACTGTAATAGTGACTTCTTACGCTATTTACTCTGCACTGAAGCTGACTCCTTCTTTTGATGTTAAAGATTTTTTTGATTCTGAGTCAGATTTTGTGATTGGGCTTGATAAATTTGATGAATTTATAGCCGGTGGAGAACCAGGTGTCACCTATGTTAAAGGCGATTTGACCGATCCGACAGTCTACGAAGATATGACCATTTACATAGACAGTTTGAGAGAAATTGATTTTGTAGAACAGACACCGAGCGGGGAAGTTACATTTGGGCTGAATGCTTTAAATCTACTTACCACATTGATGGGGAATTCCTTTGCTGTGTCTGCGGTAGAGAGCGCGAACGGAATTTCCATAACAGACATCAATAGTGATGGTATACCGGATACAAGAGATCAAATAAGGACGATTTTTGAATATTCGCTGGTTAATGGAGTCTGGGGTGACGGTCAAAATATGATTCTGAGACCAGACCAAGTACAAGGCGCTATATATTACAGTGCTGGCGAGGAGAGTTTGACTACAATTCAATTTCAAATGCCTGGTACTAGAGATCAAGCAGTAGTCACCGCTGCATTAAAGGAACTTACACCTTTAGTGTTGCAATTAGAAAAACATTCATCTCTATCAAGGGTTGCTTTGACTGGGTCACCTTTCCAACGTGAAGTACAGCTGTCCGAATCTACTCGAACACTATACACATCTCTCCCTATAGCAATGGTGGCTGCTACACTGCTCCTTTTGGTCACCATGAGGTCTTTGCGCTATGCAGTTGTAACGGTAGTTCCCATTGGATTGGTTGTCGCTTGGCTCTATGGAGTCATGTATATTTTTGGCTTTTCCTTAAATTTTGTAACTGCCATGATTGGAGCTATTTCTATTGGAGTNGGAATAGATTATTCAATACATATGACGGTTAGGTTTAGAGAGGAGATTAATAGGAATGAATCTAAAATTGCAGCTATTCAAAAGTCAGCTAGAGGTACAGGTGTAGCTTTAGTTGCTTCGGCAGCTTCTAGCGTAGTGGGATTTGCGATTATGGGTTTTGCTCCNATGCCCATGTTCGCTTCTTATGGCCAATTAACTTCCCTTATGATCGCGTTTGCATTAATTTCGTCTCTGGTTGTATTACCAGCCCTTCTGGTAATGGTAACCCCAAATTCGGCTGTCGGACCTGGTCGAGAATAGGTTTAATTTAGGACGACGTATGTTGCCCCGTCTTCGCCCAGAGCGTCTAGTTCTGATCCAAAACTATTGACTAAAGGATGTCCTTCTAGGAAGTCTCTGATCGCTTTTCGGAGGGCCCCGGTACCTTTACCATGGATCACTATTACTCTACTCAGACCGTTTTTGAGCGATTGGTCAAGAAAGGATTCCATCATTTTCAGAGAAGGTTCGGCTCTCATTCCTCTTATGTCGATCCTATCGCTATATGAAATTTGTTCTTCTAGGCTAGGGCGCGATGATCTTATAGGTTTATTGATGACGGGAGTTTTTTGTTTGGGTAGTTCTTTTTCCAGTCTAGATATATCCACATCCATACGAAGATTACCTATTTTGAGTTCGGCCATTTGGGTAATATGGTTGTGTTGGGTAATCACACCAGATAAATTCAGCCCTCTTACTGTAACAGTATCGCCTATTTTGAGATCTTCACCTGAGGTGTTAGGAATGCTTGGTGTCAATTGTTCCAGCTGTATGTCATCCAAACTTTTCTGTGTATCTTCGATGATTGTTTCGAGAGAATCTGCCGATTGGCCGCCGTGTTTATTCCAAGAATATGCCATACGGGCTTTTTCTAGTAGGTCTTCAATTTCACTGTATTTTTCTTCAGCCGCGTGATGAACAGAATCCAATATTTTTTGTCTGTTGTCGATNAAATAATTTATCTGTTGATCTAGCTTTGCTTGAATTGACTCAACCTCTTGATATTTTTGTTCAATGACCTCTGTGGTTTTTGAAATTTTNGACTTCTCTTGGTTTGCTTTTGAAATCCAGTCTGATACTTCCTTAAATTCCTCCGATAGATGTTTGTTCGCCTTTTCGATTATTTCAGAGTTTAAACCTAGTCTAGTTGCCACAGCCATCGCATAGCTTTGACCTGGCAGCCCAAGGATTAGGTTATATGTTGGGGTCAAATCCTCAGGGTTAAGTTGGAAACTAGCATTTTGCATTCTATTGTCAGATTCAGCCATTAAAGTCACTGTACTGTGATGTGTGGTGATCAGTGTGGGNATGCCTTTTTCGGCCAAATATTCCAAAACAGCCTTGGCTATGGCTGAGCCTTCTTCCGGGTCTGTACTTGATCCTACTTCGTCTAGAAGCAATAGTGATTGTGGAGAGCAATTATCTAAAATATCGTTGAGATTCTGGATGTGGGAGCTAAAGGTTGAAACTGAATTGCTTATGCTTTGTTGGTCCCCAATGTCTGCATATATACCATCAAAAAACGGCAGTTGACTCCCGGCTGCTGCTGGAATTTGTACCCCAGATTGATTCATTGCAACTAGTAGTCCTACAGTCTTTATTGCTACGGTTTTTCCTCCGGTGTTAGGACCTGTTATTACAAGGACATTCCAATTTGGGCCTATTTGCAAGTTTAAAGGCACTGCCTGTTCACCTAGCATTGGGTGTTTTGCCTCAATGAGGTTTATTATTTTTTTATCGTTTGTAAGGGGTTCGACCTTGCTATTCGTACTGTTCCCGTTCAGAGAAATACTGTACTTTGATTTGGCTACAATGAAATCTAGATTTGCAGCGTTTTGAATTCCAGTATCTATTTCCGCAGATAAAGACCCAACTTGTGAAGATAAATCTTGAAGTACTTTAAGAACCTCACGTTCTTCTTCCAGGGAAAATTCTCTCCAAGAATTGCACAAACTCACAGTTTTGAATGGTTCTATAAACAAAGTCATCCCTGTATTTGAAGCGTCATGCACTATCCCAGGCATGCGGCTTCGCATATTTGACTTCACTTGAACCACCAATCGATCCCCACGGACTGAAATTACATCGTCTTGGATTGTTCCTGACATCTCTGATTCAGAAATAATGGATTCGAGCGCGTTTGTTACCCGCGTATATGATTCGCGAACTTGTTTTCTGATAGTACCAAGGGTTGGTGTTGCTTCATCCTTTACTAGGCCATTGTTAGCAATTTTTGATGTGATTGAGTAACCAAGATAGGATAGATCAGGTACTTTTTTGGCCACCTCTAGTAGCTGAGGTAATTCCTCTTGGTGATTCAGTATCACTTTTCTGGCATTAGACAAAGCCTCTACCGTGTTTGCTATTACTAAAAGTTCTTGGCCTGTTAGTACGCCACCTAGGGTGGCTATTTTTAAACTTTCTGCGTGGTCTTTGATTCCCCCAAGGGAAAAGGAGCCAATGTTTGAAATTAAACTTATACCTTCGCTTGTTTCAATTTTCTGTTGAAAAACTTTTGTTTCANTAAATGACGGTAGCATTTCATGGGCTAATTGTTTTGATTCAGGGAAAGTGCAAAGAGTTGCGATCTGCTGCTTAACATAGTCGTAGTCAATTAAGCCTAGACTTCTCAATAATATTTGCTGTTTTCTGTATGGCTGACGAGTCACTAGAATTCTTTTTTTAAGTAATCATATCTTTTGCTTTGGTGCACGCAAGAAATCACGCCATGATATTTTATCAGTATCAATAATCTTAGCTAGGAATGCTATAATTGATGGATAGAAATGATTGACGATATTGTAGTAAAAGTTCCGGCCACTTCAGCTAATATGGGACCAGGCTTTGATAGCCTTGGTATCGCCCTTGATNTATGGAATGAAGTAAGAATATCAAAAGGACCTTTTTCCATAAAAATAGACGGCACTGGCGAAGAAGAATTGCCGAAAGATACTAGCAATTTGGTCTATAAAAGCTTTTGTAAGGTTTTTGAAGAAATAGATGAGATTGTTCCTGAAGTTAAGTTGTCATGCACCAATCGAATTCCGTTGACTAGAGGCATGGGCAGTAGTTCGGCAGCTTTGATAGGTGGATTAATGAGTGGGAACGCAATGGCAGGGTCACCACTTTCAACATCAGAAATACTGAATATTGGAGCCAAAATTGAGAAACATCCGGACAATGTCGCGCCAGCTCTTTTGGGTGGAGTACAAATAGGAATTTATGACCAGGAGAAATTAATTACGGCAAATGTCCCTTTTCCAGAAGATTTAAAAGTCGTTTTGTACGTACCCAATCAAGTTATGCCAACGGATCAAGCTAGAAATATATTGGCTCCCAAAGTGGCGAGGGAAGATGCTGTTTATAACATTGGAAGATCGGCTTTGCTAGTCCAGTCCCTGGTTACTGGGGATCTGCAGAATCTAAAATATGCTACTCAAGATATGCTTCACCAACCTCAGAGGCAGAAGCAATTTTTTCCTATGAAAAATATAATAAAGGCTGCTATGGAGGCAGGGGCATTTGGAGCTTTCTTGTCTGGTGCAGGTAGTTCAATACTGGCTTTCACTAAGGGAAGGGAGTATACGATTGGTTATGAGATGGCAGATGCAGCGATGAAATCTGGACTTGATGGGGACATTATTTTTACCTCCCCGACATCGAAAGGGGCATATCTAGAGAAATAAGGGATTACATATGCCTGTGATAGTACAAAAATACGGAGGATCATCACTAGCAACACCTGAATTGATAAGGAGTGTTGCTTCCAGGATATGCTCCGCTCATGATTCTGGTAATAGTGTTATAGCCACTGTTTCAGCGATGGGTGACTCGACGGATGATTTGTTATCTATTGCGTCTCAAGTTTCAGTAACGCCTGATTTAAGAGAATTAGATGTTTTGTTATCAACGGGCGAACTTCAGTCATGTGCCCTTGTCGCCATGGCTCTTAAAGATATGGGTAAAAACGCTGTTAGCCTGAGTGGAGCTCAGGCAGGGATTCGAACTGATTCTTCGTATGGGAAAGCCAAAATAGCAGATATTGATACTAGCAGGATATTAGAAGAGCTGGGGAGTGGGAATATAGTAATAGTGGCAGGCTTTCAAGGAGTGACTAATGATAGTGATATTACAACCTTGGGAAGAGGTGCTTCTGATTTAACCGCAGTTGCTTTGGCGGCAGGATTAAATGCTGATCGTTGTGAAATATATACAGATGTAGATGGGATATATACAGCAGATCCTCGACTGGTTTCTAAAGCCAAAAAAATGACGACGATAGGTTTCGAGGAGATGCTGGAGTTAGCAAGTTACGGAGCCAAAATGAATCCTCGATCCATTGAATTGGGTATGGTGTACCAGGTTCCCATCTTGGTAGCCTCAAGTTTTAATGATGAACCAGGAACTTTAATTCATGATGGAGAAAATATGGATACCACGGTAGGTGAAATACGTAACCGAGTAAGAGGAATAGCAACCGATAAAGATGTGGCAAAAATAACTGTTTTTTCAGTGGTTGATAGGCCAGGAATTGCGGCTACCCTGTTTGATCCGCTGGCTCAATCAGACATAAGCGTTGATGTGATAGTGCAAAATGCTAGTGTGTCAGGGACTACTGACCTGACTTTTACAGTTAAGCAATCTGATGTTGAAAGGGCGATGAAAGTGGTTAAAGAAGTGGCAAATGATTTAGGTACAACCAATGTTGGGAAAACGGAAAATTTAGCGAAAATAAGTATAGTAGGCACCGGTATGCAAGATTCACCTGGCTATGCCTCAACCATGTTTAGATCCTTGGCTCAAGCCGAAATCAATATTGAGATGATCACAACTTCTGAGATTAGGATAACTTGTATCGTTGGTTCTGATCATGTAGCAAAAGCGGCAAAGGTACTTCATGCGGCATTTGAGTTGGAGAAATCTGAGTAGGCCAAAATCTAGTGGTAAAAGAAGTGTCTGATATATTTCTTTCGCTGGTTATTCCCGCCTACAATGAGGCTCATCGAATAAGGCATACACTGGAATCTGTCTACGAGTTTCTAAGTACTCAAGATTATTCCTATGAAGTTATTTTATGCAATGACGGAAGTAATGATTCTACTGGAACTATAGCTCAAGCCTTTCTGGCTGGTAAGTCAAATTCAAAAATATTGGACCTGACGCATAAGGGGAAAGGGGCTGCAGTGAAAGAAGGCATGTTGGCTGCACGGGGTCAAAATGTATTTATGTGTGATGCTGATTTGGCCATGTCTTTAGAACAGATCAATCTTTTCCTTGATGAAATGAGCAAAGGGTTTGATATTGCCATTGGATCTAGGGAACTAATGGGATCCCATAGAATTGAGGAGCCAAAGCTTCGCTATTTTGCAGGAAGAATGTTTAATTTAATCGTTAAATTTATGGCAATCAGAAAATATCGTGATACCCAATGTGGGTTCAAATGTTTCTCTTCCAAATCCGCTTATAAGATTTTTTCATCCGTTAAAACCGATGGATGGGCTTTTGATGTCGAAGTCTTATTATTAGCAGGCAGATGGGGATATTCCGTGTCTGAAGTCCCGATTAAGTGGCATCATGGCACCAATAGCAAGGTAAAATTTACGTCTGCAGCCTTTGAGATGCTGAGAGATATATTTTTGATGAGGATTCGTTTGCTGTTTTCAGCTCATAATTGATTATGACTTAAATCAAGGGTTAAGGATGCAAGTTAATAGAGTTCCTGTTCATATAGTCGTCCCGACCTACAACGAGGCACAAAACGTCTCAAATCTTTTAGACAAAATATTTGAGTTGGGCTTAGATAATATGCATGTTCTTATTGTCGACGATAATTCTCCCGATAACACCGCTGACATAGCCAAATCATATTCAGAATCAAAGAATTTCTCAGTATCGATATTAAAACGTGATAGTAAAAGCGGATTGGGAACCGCTTATGTTCAAGGTTTTCAAGAGGTTCTTCGTCAATTCTCAAGAGAAGAAGGATTTGTCGTTCAAATGGATGCGGATTTATCTCATGATCCTGAATACTTACCACAAATGATTGAATTGCTTAACCAAAATGATGTGATTGTAGGATCTAGGTATTATCACGGAGGAGGTAGTGATGAAGAGTGGGGTTTATATCGAAAGTTGCTAAGTGAAGGTGGGAATAAATTAATACGCTTCGTATCCGGGTTAAAGGTAAAAGATTGCACTTCTGGATTTAAGGTTTTCAAGTTGGAAGTTTTAAGGGAAATCTGCTGGGACAAAATTCGTTGTGTAGGGTTCGGATTTCAAGTCGAAATTGCGATGCAGTGTCAGCGAAAGGGATTCCAAATTAAGGAATACCCGATAATTTTCAGTGACCGAAAAGCAGGTAAATCAAAAATGTCGACTTCAATAATATTTGAGGCGATTTTTAAAATAACTCTAGCAAGATTTAGTTCATTTGGATTAATACCAAGGTTTCGGAGTAATTCCTGATATTAAGTTTGCCTCCATTATGGGCGCAAAATATATTGCACTGGTAAAAAAACCCTGATTAGAATGCCCTGATAACCTTAAAAGTTGAGATCAAAGGGTGAGTGAAGTGAATTCAAAAGAATTAACTGGCATTTTAAATCTTAGAAAAGAAAAGGCGAAAGAAGCGGAACAATTGATGCATTACAGTCTTTTTCAAGAGGCAGTTGATGCAAATTTAGCCATGATTGATATGAACACGGGAGATCAACGAGCCTACAACAGATTGGGTGATGCGTTGTTAAAAATTGGTAAGAGTGGAGAGGCTCACAATGCCTTTCAAGCGTCAATAGCATTGGAGAAAATCCGCAAAGAGAGCACAAAAGTTGCTGTGGAAAACGCAATGAAATCTGACTGGGCGAAGGCTATACAGATCAATTCAGAAATAATAGAAAAATTTCCCTGGGATCTAGAGTCTTATAACAGACTTGGCAAAGCCTACAGCGAACGGGGACAGAATAAAAAAGCACTCCAAGCATTTCAATGTGCCCTTGTTATATCCCCCAATAGTCCGATCGCAAAGAAAAATATAAAACGTCTTGAAAGAACTGCCACTGTTAAAACAAATAAAGCAGGAACGAGCTGCACATCCGATCGTTCCTTTATTGAAGAAACTGGTCGTACTGGGGTTACGAAATTAGTTAATATCCCAAGAAGTTTTGATGTTGGTAATTTAGTTGCAGGCCACAGCGTGGATTTGATTACAGTAGATAGAGGAATGAGAATATTGGATGAGAAAGGTATAGAGATTGGGAGTATAGAACCTAAATTAGCCCTGCGATTAAAAAAGCTAGTGGAGGGTGGGAATACATATTCAGCGAATATAACCAGTGCCGGGGATGATGGGGTTACAGTGATAATTCGAGAAACATACAGGCATCCGTCACAATTAAATAAAGCTTCGTTTCCTGCTAAGTCAGGTGTCGTCGCGGAGATACCCATGGCTGCTTTAGGTTATGGACTAAATGATGTAGGCAAATTAGCTGATCTAAAAGATTGGTCAGATGACGATACAGAATCAGGTGACGAGGAAGTATTTTCGCCAATGATACCTAGAATATTGTCTGGCGAAGGACCTCTTGGTGAAGACAGTGTGTTAGATTGACCTAACTAGACTCTGTCTCTAGGACTTCTAAGCTACGGTAATAGAGTCCCCATTTCTGCATTATTTGATCAACGTGTGAGTCCCCTATTTTTGTAAGATCTCTGAGAAAACCAGCGATTGCATGAGCTGCAATGGTTTCTTGGTTGCAGACCCAGCTGGCTTCACTTGGCACTACGTATAAAACTCCAGAATTGTGGTCACAATTGAGCTTAATTCTTTTTCCTTCAGAAGCATTTTTTATTGATATTCCTTGTTCATCCATCAGTAAGTCCTTTTGTCTATAGAGGGTTTTAACTAAATTGTAAACCCTGACTGATATAATCCATCTACCATGTGATTACAATAAATTTCATTAAGAAAAACATTTAGGATCAAATGATGAAACCACATTACACTAATGAACGGCTTACCATACATAAAATAACTTGCGGACCATACGATAACAATGCCTACATATTGGTGTGTAATCGAACCAACGAAAGTCTTTTGATAGATACTCCTGCAGAACCGGCGGTCTTGTTGGCTGTAGCTTCTACGACTCAAGTACAATACATCGCGATCACACATAATCATATGGATCATTTACTAGGTTTTGAAGAGATAACCAAAACCATTCCATCTAAAGTAGCTATTGGGGAGGCTGACGCTAGTCAGCTTCCTGTACCTCCGGACCTTTTTTTGAGTGATGATAAAGACATACGAATCGGTGATTTAGTCATCAAGTCAATCCACACGCCAGGTCATACTGACGGTTCTACTTGCCTATATATAGACGGCCATTTGTTCACTGGAGATACCTTATTCCCTGGAGGCCCCGGGAAGACGAAGACACCAGATAAATTGAAAGAAATAATTGAAAGTATTAATCAAAAATTATTTGTCCTTGATGATGAGGTTTACTTCTACCCCGGTCATGGAGATGATGGGCTATTGGGTGAATCCAAGAGGGAATATCAAATATATTCCTCAAAAGACCACCCTGATGATCTCTTCGGAGATGTAGAATGGCTCAAGAGCTAAAGCCTGATCTGTTTTTTTTCGGCCGTTCAGTTTCTCTAGGTAAATTTAATCTATTTTCAGTAGCGATTTTATTTGTAACTTTCTCAGTCACAATTTTTCTTAGAATAAAACTAGGTTCAGATCTTCAATATTCACCTGTTCCTTGGTATTACCCNTGGATCTTAGCTGTTCCACAATTACTATTGTTAGGACCGGTTTTTTTATTTTNTTGCNTCGGTTATAAAGGGATGAAATCTCTTTTTTCTACTCCCGCCACACAAGGTTGGGTTTCTGCCTTAATATTGACCGTTTTCCTGAGTGTAAGTGTGATTCTGGGTTACTCGGTGGTAATTTTCAAGCTGGGTATCACATATCTAATGCCCCCACAGATTTCTAAGGACATCTTGGGAGAGGGAATCTTTGTACTAGCAAATTTGTTTGCCATAACTATATGGGTACCCTTTGTTGAGGAAATCTTTTTTAGAGGTTTATTGTTAAGCGTTTGGGTGNCCTACTATGGGGAAATTAAATCCATATTCTTGGTGTCTCTAATTTTTATGCTGGTACATTCACATCCTGGATTGTATGTTCCGGTGTTTATTAGCTCCTTATTGTTATCGTTCCTTTTCATCAAAACTGGAACCATTTGGGCCCCTTTTCTTTCTCATGCGATTCAAAATTTATTAGTGGTTGTAGTTGCGGCTTCAGCTTGAATTAGGCAGAATGGTCAATATAAAACTATATATTCTTCAGGTGTTTTTATAAGTGAAAAATAGAATTGACTCAAAAATTCTCAGCACTAAATCGGATAACCGTCCTGCTCTTGTTCCGTATCTAACAGTCGGATATCCAAGAATAGAAGAATCAGCTGATATAGCGTTAAAAGTTTTGGGATCCGGCGCAGACATGTTGGAGCTAGGTGTCCCGTTTAGTGATCCTATAGCAGATGGTCCTACTATTCAGAAAACCAGTTTTAAAGCCCTTGAAAACGGGGTTAGCCTTTCTGTTTGTATGGATGTGTTAACAACTATACGAAAAAGTGATGATAGCTCACCAATTATTTTTATGGGTTATTTCAATCCATTTTTTCAGTATGGATTGGAGTCTTTTTTATCGGATGCATCTGAGCGTGGCTTGGATGGTTTGATAATTCCTGATTTACCTATGGAAGAGTCTGAGACAATATCTAGGNGGTGNATGGAAAACGGGATACACCATATTCCTTTACTGGCACCAACCAGCACAGAAGAGAGGATAAAGCTATCGTGTGAACACGCTGGAGGATTCATATACTGTGTGAGTCTGACGGGTGTAACTGGAGCTCGTGACGGCATTTCCACAGATGTAGAAGGGCTAGTCAGTAAGATAAGATCTCATACGAATCTTCCAGTTTTGGTAGGGTTTGGAGTGTCTCAGAAAAGGGATGTAGAGAAAATATCAAAATTCGCGGAAGGGGCAGTTGTAGGAAGCGCATTTTTAGACCANATATCAGGGGCAGAACAAGGTGATGTAATTGAATCAGCTTCTGAGTTCATAAAAAATATAATAATTAGATAAATTATAAGAGGTTGAAATGTCTAAAGTGAGGGCTATAAGGGGTGCCACTACAGCGCCTGCAAACAGTTCAGAAGAGATTCTTGCCGCTACAACAGAAATGTTAGCGGAATTAACGAAACAAAATTCTCTGGAATTGGAGGATATTATCAGTGCTTTCTTTACAACTACCCAAGATTTAAACGCAGAATTTCCTCCAGTTGCTGCTAGAAAATTGGGATGGGTGGAGGTGGCCCTGATGTGCGCCCATGAGATGAAGGTTCCTGGATCGTTGGAAAAATGTATCAGAGTTATGGTTCACGTCAATACCGANAAATCTTCTGCTGATATTGTTAATGTGTATTTGAGAGAAGCTGTTAATTTAAGAAANCGTGGTTTCGAAGACGATTAGTCATCTGGCTGTTGAAGTAATTGGATTGTATTTCCGTCTGGGTCTAGAAAAGTGCATACCCATCCCCCCCAGTGCTCTCTTTCAGGGTTTCTAANGAATATNACTCCTTTTTGTTTTAATGNTTTTGTCACTTCNCCTATATCTGGGACATTAAAGTTAAGCATNATACGGAATGGTTCTTTTGAGCTTCCGTGTACTTCTGAATGTAACCCAATGCTAAATCTTAGGTCATTCCATCGGTATGCAATGAAATTATCTCTTATTGAATGAGGTTCGAGATTTAACGTAGTTTCATAAAAAAGCCGCATACGNTCCAAATCATTAGTCCATATGATTGCTCCAGAAAATTTCACCATAGCACCGTTAATTATATGAATTTTGCTCGACAATTTGTATCCACTTTTAGTGTGCCTCCGTATATAATGCGCTTGGAAGACAGAAACGCATGGGTGGATGAAAGTTTATAGAGGGTCTTTTAAAAGGAGGTAAGTCGCGTTGGATAGTAGTAGTAGGAGGTCGACCAGGTAGGTGTTCTCTGGAACGCCTCCACATGTAAAGTGCCCGTAGTATATATACTATGGGCACTTTTGTTTAATTATTCAAAAAATCTTCTTGGATTATTAACCATAATATTTTGAATGTCTTGTTCTGAGGCACCTAAATCTTTTAGCCTTGGAAGTACTTGCCTGGTTATGAACAGATATCCGTCTGGATTATATTTGGATCTACTGGTTTGTCCTTCTTTGGAATCTATGCTCAAAGTTACTGACCAGTCATGACCAAGCATAATTTTTTCACCGTAGCCATCAGCTATGAGTCTCATAGCTGTTTCAGTNCGCTGTTCCCAATCAGGAGTTCCCATAGTTCTGCCGCCAGGGTACCTGTCAAGACCTATCCAAACCCCTTTATCTAATAGGCTTTCTAGATAATGGATGTCCATGGTGTCATTACTATGCCCAATGTAGACTTTGTTTAAATCGACCTTTTCATCTTCAAATATTCTGACTTGTTGTTCACCAACTCGATCTGGTGCCCAAGTATGGGTGGATATAGGTACTCCTGTTTCTTTCTGTGCTCGTGCAGCAGCTCGAAGAATGATTTCCCCTTCCCTAGTCACACCACCCATGTCATTGGCTACTTTAATTATTCCTGCTTTTATATTAGTACCTTCTATACCGGTGGTTATTTCTCTTTTGTATAAATTGGCTACACTTTCAATGGATGCATTCCAGAAGACTCTGGGTATATCTCTCCAAGTGCCTGTGGCACAGATTATATTGACTCCGGATTCTTTAGAAACTTGTTTCAGCATATGTATATCTCTGCCTAAATCCAGAGTGGTCACATCNATAATTGAATCTAAACCTTCAGTTTTGGCATGTGATAATACTCTAATAGCCTCAGATATAGATTCATCTCTTTGTATAAATTCAGGGTATATTTGAGGTATTCCCGCAGAACTCACAACGATATGTTCATGCGACAGGGTAAAGCCTAGATCAGATGTGTCTAAGGGTCCTAAAACGGATTGTATTNTACTCATAAAATCTCCTTAACTAACAAAGGCGCTTAAATGGCTCTGGTGACTGGGTTGCTAAGTGTTCCAACACCAGAAATTTCAATCTCACAAACATCTCCATTTTTCATATTTTTGGATGTTCCATCAGTTCCCATCCAGATTACATCCCCAGGATGTAATGTAAGGTATTTGGTAATCTCAGAAATATACTTTTCGACTCCAAAAATCATGTCATTAGTTTGAAAAGAAATCGTTTCTTCGCCATTGAGTCTTACTGTTGTCACCATTTGGTTGAGGTCCGCTTCGGTTTCGATCCAGGGTCCCATAGGTTTAAACGTATCGGTATTTTTGGCTCTCCACAAAGTTCTGTCGGATGCCTGCCAAGTACGTTCACTAACATCGTTGCCAACTGTATATCCAAGTACGTATTGTAATGAGTCTTGAATGGGTACATTTTTGGCCGTTTTCCCAATAACAACTACTAGTTCAGCTTCATAATGGATTTTATCAGTGGCGTCTTTTGGTATAACTATGGCATCGCCGTGGCCAATGATTGCATTGTTAGCCCTGTATCCAATGTCCGCTTTTTCAGGTAAGTTTGGTTCCCTATTAAGTAAAGCAGCGGCTTCTAGAACATGTTTTTTATAATTTATTCCCGCTGCATAGAATGTTTTTGGTATTACGGGCGGTAAAATTCTAACTTCGTCAAGAGAAATCTGCTGATTCGTTGATTCAAAATCTGTGAAAGGAGACCCAATAGTTTTTGTTATAATATCGCCACCTAATACACCGTAAAAGACTCCATCATCTGCTTGGTATCGTACCCATTTCATACTTGCAAATTCTCCTCTATTTTTTCAGTCAGAACGGGCAATAATTGTTCTGAAACTGTGTTACATTCCTCCACGTGTGGGAATCCTGACAAAATAAATTCATCTATTCCGAGTTTCCAGTAGCTAAGTAATTCCTCTGAAACTTGGTCCGCGTTTCCTACAATTGCTGTTCCGCAATTAACTCTCACATTCGAAATCCCATTCCACAAATGAGTGGACATTTTGTCATTTTCGTATTTTTGAGTTTGTGACCTTCTTCCTACCATGGCCGTGTTGACGGAAGATGTTCCTCTTTGTTTCAAGACTCCATCTGAGGCTTTAGATAACAATTCATCAGCAGCTTCCCAGGCTTCTTTTTCAGATGGTCTTACAATTATGTGGGTTCTAAGACCAAACTTGGGAGACCTACCTTTGTCCATGTATTTTTTGCCGACCCTGTCTAGGTGTGGACCCAGGATTTCTCTTGGAAGGATCCAGGCTAGGTAGGTGTCAGCTTTGTCTGCAGACAAGTTTAAGGCTGATTCAGATGCTCCGCCAAGGTAAAAAGATGGGTGACCTTTGGGACCTGGAGAACACACAGCACTATTCAAATTAACAAATTCACCTTCAAAATTGATTGCCTCGGGTTTGTCCCACAGTTTTTGGCAGGCAGCGATGAATTCTGAGGCTCTTTCATACCTGGTGTCATGGTTGGCTTTTTCACCTAATCTTTCCATATCACCGTCAATGCCACCTGGCACAATATTTAAGTCTAATCGCCCATCAGATATTTGATCTAAAGTAGCTGCCATTTGGGCAAATAATCCGACTGATATAAAACCAGGTCTAATAGCCACTAAAAACCTTATTTTTTCGGTCACTGAAGCTAAAGCGGCGACTGTAGTCCAGGTTTCAGCCAAGGGAGCGTTTTCATCAAATAGACCATTTGAAAATCTGGTTGGGATAAGTAAGGAATAGAAGCCGTTTTCTTCGGCCGTTAGGGCAACTTCTTTGAGGTATTCAAATGTGGGAGGAATTTCAGCTTTATCGGTTCCGATGTGTGTGCCGTCGCCATCTATAGGTATAAACCAATCAAATTTAGGTCTGGGTCTGTGCTTGAAATTTGTTTTATCTGACAACTCTTTGAGCTCCTTATTTCGGTAAAGGCATTGGTTGTTCAAGGCCTAATAAAGATCAGGCGAACACTTTAATCCAAACTGCTTACACTTTGGAGTATTTTGGGTATGCTATTTGAGTACCGTCGCCTAGATCTTCAATTGAAAAGTCCCCGAACAATAGAGGAGCTTCCTTTTCAAGAAGCTTTAACATTTCAATAGCAAGAAACCTTATTTCCCAATCTGCAAAAATAGCTCCTCTCATTTCAATAAAATGTCTCAAGGCCCTAACATTTGCAGTGATGAAAATTTTCGTTTCTGTAGCGTTTGGCAATACTGACCGAGCAGCTTGTCTTATAGCTTTTCTTCTATCCGTGTTGCTCTCAAACATTTCCTTGGGTAATGAATCTTCTAATGCTTTAACGAGCTCCGTGTAACTCTCTGCTGAATGGATTAATGCATCATCTAGGACTTGTCTTGCCTTTTGGGAGGATTCTCTTTCTGATGAAAGGGCTGGTGGTATTACAAATGTTCCTTCGGTTTCATCCACGTATCTTTGAGATCGTTGACTATATGCAAATCCTGCCCTATGGCGGACCAATTCATGAGTGAGACTTCTGGAAACACCAGTGACTATGAAACCGTAATTTACGTGTTCAAACACGCTACCATCGCCGGAACTTAGAAGATTGTTTACAAAGTCAGTAATATCTTTCCTACCTCTACCGTAACTCATGTAGCACATTCTGGCGGATATCTCTATTACTGCAGCAGATTCATCATCCCCAGCTCTCACTGAATCAGGGATAGGAGGTACATTTTCATTTTCAAAAAAGTTTGCGATTTGTGACCAATTAACAGCTGGTTTAGTGACAAGATAAACGCTAGGTTTTTCTTTGAATGGCATAAACTTCTCCAAGGACCTCTAATTTGAGGGAATCTTATCACTTAGCCTTGGATTTTGGCATTTTGTGTCGACTAAATATACGGGGCTTCATAGAGCAATTTTTATTGGTCGGTATAGCATCTCCGTGCTATACTGAAGGTTGGCAAAAAAAATAATCCGTGGAGTATTCCAGCATTGGCAGAAAGAAAGCGAAATTATGAGTTAATTATGGCACTATCACCAGTTGCCACTGAAGCAGAGGCTACAGTGATTGTGGACGATGTTGAAAAATTTATTGTATCTGCAGGTGGAGAAGTCACAGGCCGAGAGGAATGGGGTGTCAAAAGGTTGTCATATTTGGTAAATAATTTCCAGGAAGGAAGTTACTACAAGGCTGACATTCTGTTGGAATCATCCGAGGTTAAAGAGTTGGAGCGGACATTGAATGCGAATCAGGATGTACTGGTGCATTTAATTTCCAAGCCATAATTACTGAAAGAGTGGGCGGTTTGCCATGACGATGAATAAAATACTCATAATCGGTAATCTGGGTTCAGATCCTGAAATGAGATATACCCCCAACGGAAACCCTGTTACCTCATTTACTGTTGCTACCAATCGCCGATATAGAACTGGTGATGGGGAGAATAGGGAAGAAACTGAATGGTTTCGAATTAGTGCATGGAATAGGTTGGCTGAAACATGTAATCAATATCTGCAACGTGGTAGTAAAGTTTATGTAGAAGGCCGATTGAGTAGCCGAACCTATGTAGGGAATGACGGAGAGACAAGAGTTTCTCTGGATGTTAATGCTTCAGAGGTTCGTTTCATTGATAGCAGAGGTGGAACCCAAGGATCAACGGGCGGGTTTTCGGAAGGAAGATCCATGTCGGACGCCTCGGGACCCCCAGTAGAGGAATCAGGTGAAATCGAAGATGATTTGCCTTGGTAATCACTGACTATTAAAATTTAAGATTTACACCATTATTGGAGTCAATGGATGACAACGGAAAATGAAAGTACCCCACAAAGAAGACCTAACTCACGACCGAGGTTTTACTCTCGCAGGAAGGTTTGCCAACCTTGCGTAGATAAGAAGGAATTAGATTATAAGGATGTAGATTATCTTAAAAAATTCCTCTCTGATCGATACATGATTGAGGCTCGAAGGAAAAGTGGGATGTGCGCTAAATGTCAAAGATCATTGGCAAGAGCGGTCAAAAAAGCACGACATCTGGCTCTATTACCGTTTTCACCTGCACAGAGGGGTGCCTTACCTGTTCATTATAGGCCTAGAAGCTCATAGCAGTAAAAGTTGTGTCTAACTATAGGCTACTAAATTACATTTCTGGGAAGTTTTATATCAAGTGAGTTCTGGTCGTCCTTTACGTGTAGATAAAAGAAGAGTTGCTATGCAGCAACCAGTTTTAAGGCGCCGACAAAAGCTGACTATTGGCTTTCTGGCCGTGTCGTTTTTGATTGTGATATCTATATTCATAATTGGATATATGGTCGTCTTTGTAATGCCTCATCGAGAGTTAGTCGTTCGAGTCGATGGCGTTGAATACACTAGAGGGGATTTGGTCGAGCTAGTCAGGATTAGGCAAAAAAGTTCTGAATTCCTTGGTGGTACTTTCGATGCTAGCAATGGGATATTTGAATCCCTTCAGTTAATGGTTGAAAATGAAATATTGTCTCAGATGGCCCCATCGCAAGGTATTTTTGTGTCTGAAGAAGAAATAGATGAACAGATATCTTTGATCATGCGGCCAGAGCAAGACATGGCATTTGGTAAATCAGAGGAACAAATTCTACGGGAAACGGAAGAAAGACACCTGAATTACCTAAATACAATTCAGATAGATGAAGCTACACACAGATCCCTGGTTCATAAAGCTATTCTGAGAGAGAAATTTCGCCAGCAAGTTGGGGAATCTGTGCCTTTAGTAGCTGAGCAAGTGCACTTATTTAGACTTGTTATGCCTCAAACAGGGGAGATGGACATAATGGGGGTCAAGTTTGAAGATGCTACTAGAGATCTTACAGATCCAGACCGTCTTCAGATGGCTTATATAGAAATCGCACGCGAATTTTCCGTTGATATACCGGAAAAAGTCAGGATGGGAGGCGATATGGGTTGGATTGCGAAAGGAGTAATTCCGGACTATGAAAGAGACTTTTTTCTTTTGGAACCTGGGGAGTTAAGTGATCCAGTAAAAAACAAAGATAATATGACTCAAACTTTCTTTTTTATGATATCGGAGCGACAAACGGCGAGAGAACTATCAGTCGACGTTAGAGAGGAACTGAAATCTAAAGCCCTGCAAGATTGGGTTAATACTGAAAGAAGTAACCATGATGTTTATGCGATTTTTAATTCCGATATATACGATTGGGTCTTTCAGCAGCTTCGACTGTCGTCTAAGGCTCCAACACCGACGCCTGATCCTCTTCAATCTATATTGAATTCGGGGTAGAGGCGATTATGAGAAAAATGATAGGCGTTGGTCTTATTGGTATGGGGGTAGTTGGATCAGGAGTTGCAAGGACCATAGTTGAAAAATCAGGTGCTTTAAGTAGTCACGTTGGATTGCCCTTGCAGGTGACTGGTGTGGCTGTCAGGGATATCTCAAAACAAAGGCCTTTCGAGCTTTCCTCAGGTATATTAGGGAATGATCCTCAAAAGATAGTTAACGATGACTCTGTAAATATCGTGGTGGAATTGATGGGAGGTGAAAATCCAGCGTTGGAATTAATTCTGGCGGCTGTGAGAAATGGTAAACATGTGGTTACCGCAAATAAGGAAGTAATCTCGAAGCATGGCGCTGAGATATTTTCCTTAGCGCGAGATAATAACGTAAGAGTGCTTTTTGAGGCAAGCGTTGGCGGCGGAATACCAATAATATCTCCACTGATGCGCGATTTAGTATCTAACGATATTAGGTCTATCAAAGCTATTATTAACGGTACTACAAATTATATTTTGACCCGCATGGCGCATGAACAAGCTGACTATGGTGCAGTTTTGTCTGAAGCCCAAAAATTGGGATACGCTGAAGCTGATCCAACCAATGATGTTGAAGGTGTCGACGCAGCGTATAAATTATCAATACTGTCAACTCTTGCTTTTCGAGCTAGCATTAAGGACACAGATATATATACAGAAGGCATCACAAACCTTACAGATAAAGACTTCCAGTATGCCAAAGAGTTAGGATATTCCATAAAATTGTTAGCTATAGCCACTCAAATAGATTCAGATGTGCTGGGAAGGGTTCACCCTGCATTGATACCTCAGGACCAAATGTTAGCTAAAGTTGATGATGTCCTGAATGCTGTTGAAATAGAAACTGATTTAACGGAAAAGGTATTGTTCCATGGTCCTGGAGCTGGTTCATTGCCGACAACCAGTGCCGTGGTAGCGGATATTGTTAATATAGCTCGAAGCATTGCGGGTGATACAGAATTATTGGACCCTGTTAGATTATCGGAAGATGTTAAAGTGGCTCCTATAAGTACGCTGTCTGCTAAGTACTATTTTAGGATTGAAGTTGTAGACCAGCCAGGGGTATTGGGGAAAATTGCTACAATTTTCGGCGAATGTGGGATTAGTATCTCNTCTTTCATTCAAAAAGAATTGGACAAGAAAACATCAGATGCTGAATTGGTCATCATGACTCATGAAGCAACCGAAAGTTCTGTAGACAGGGCAGTGACAGGCCTAAGGGAACTTGAAGTTGTCAATATTATAGGGAATGTTATCAGGGTAGTCGAATAGGGAAATCGGTCATTGGAGTATGAGATGGATGCTTTGACAATGTATGGTTGGAATCGTTGAAGTAGTTGTAGGAAGGCGAAGGCGGAGCTTTCGCAAGCTGGATTTCATTGTGAAATGCGAGATNTTTTTAGTNAACCACTCTCCCCCGAAGAATTGCAGCACATTTTATNTGGTGATGATCCATCAGAATTATTTTCCTGGAGAAGTCCTTCTTTCAGGAAATTAGGGTTGGACAAATCAGAACTGACACCATCCCGNATGTTGGAACTTATGGNCTCGGAGCCGAGACTAATAAAAAGACCTATTGTGGTTTATGGGGATCAACGGTTCATTGCTGCAGAATGGAAAAAACTCCTTCAATAGTTCGCGGTATTTAATCCNATAAGAAGGCTAATGCAAAAAATGATCGACCTATCTGGAAAAGAAGCTATCGTTACTGGTGGAGGTAGTGGAATAGGGAGAGGCATTTGNGCGGTTTTGACTCGCGCGGGNGCCAACGTATTAGTCACTGATATATCCATTGATAGTGCAAAAGAGACCATCAATTATTGTGAAGCGTCGAACAATATAAGAGCCGCGACAATTGATGTAACTGATATTGAGTCAATCGAGGAAGCTATTTCGAAACACGTTGTGGATCGAGGGAAAATAGATATATTGGTGAATAATGCCGGAATTATTGGGGCCAAGGATTGGTGGACTAGGGAAATACCGAGCAATGAAGATTGGTTGGAAGTATATGAAGTTAATCTTAGAGGTCTGGTACGAGTTTCTGAACGAGTCGGGAAAGAATTCAAGTCTCGGAAATATGGNAAAATTGTAAACATTGCGTCTATATCAGCGAGGCAAGGCAGCCCAGATATACCACATTACAGTACATCTAAAGCTGCTGTAGTGAGTTGGACACAATCACATGCCTTAAAAATGGCTCCATATAANGTGAATGTAAATGCGGTGTGCCCTGGGTTAATATGGACACCAATATGGGAGGCTATCGCACGTAAGAGAGCAAAATATGGTGGCAGCATGGATGTGAATGGCTTGGAAGGGCGCGAACTTTTTAATCAGGCAGTAAAATCGTGGATACCAATGCAAAGAGAACAAACCGCTGAGGATATTGGGAACATAGCCGCCTTTTTAGTATCTGATATGGCAAAAAATATTACAGGCCAATCTATCAATGTTGATGGGGGCCGTTTTACCAGTTAAATAGAGCAAAATTGAGAATGGTATTCTTGGAACCTTTCATTCAGTTTCAGCTTTTTTTAACCAACCTGATACATGGGATTAACCCTATTATGCAAAGAATTGAACCGACAATAAAGAAGTTATGAAACAAAGTTAATCCTACCTGAGTAAGTTGACNTTCAATTCCCGAGTAGNCGTCACCTGACATTCCTAATTCAGCGGCAGAAATATCAATTCCCATTAGTAAATTTTGAAACTTTTGGGATCCCCAAGCAGCTAGGGCGGCAATGCCAAAGGTCATGCCAAGAAACCTAGAAGCGCTTATCATTCCTGCTGCGGCACCTTGATACTTTGAATTTGTATTGTTCATTGCAGAAGTTGTTACGGGCGCTATTATTAATCCGAATCCAAATCCCGCCATTAATAAGTGAAGCGACATAGTTGGATCATTAATCGACACGGTCCATTGGCTCATGAAAAATAGAGATGTGGCGCAAGATATTAGGCCAAAACATGCAGTCAGCCTAAGGTCAAATGTTTTGCTTAACCAGCCTCCAATAATAGCGCCTATCGGAATTGCTATTGTCATCCTTAACAGGATTAATCCTCCTTCAAGAGATGTACCTGAAAGGACTGTATTAACCATTAGNGGAATTGTAACCAAGGTTATTATTAGCGAGGCTCCATAAAAGAGGTGTAAAACATTCGCGGCTAGGAATTGTGTGTTTTTAAAAATATCGATTGGTAATATGGGGTTGTTACGGGTTTTGGAAAAGAAGTAGTAACTCAGCAAGAAAATGAAACCAGAAAGAATAAATGTTGCTAACAGGGGTGTGTTTGTGCCAGATTGTGCACATCCTAATGTTATGAGGCAAATCGCACCAATTATTAATAGTGAACCGGCATAATCCATTTTTTGGTTTATGGGTTTATTATTTGGTAGTAGAACGATAATTCCTATTATTACCAAAATGCCTATAGGAATATTTAGCCAGAATACCCATTGCCATGAGAAAAACTGGGTAACTAATCCTCCCCATAAAGGTCCTATTACCGCTCCAGCTTCCGCACATGCACCTGTGATCCCCATAGGGATAAATCTTTCTTTACTAGGATAAGAATCTGTGATGATAGCAANAGTAACTGGTATTAAAGCTCCAGCTCCTATAGCCTGAATGAATCGGGTTACTATCACCCAGTTGAGGGATGTACTGATGTCTAAAATATAAGAAGTTGAGTTTCTAATATAGGCACTGTCGTGATACGAATGCGGTTCTAAGAATCCCAAAGAATTGGTAAGTCCTGTCCCTATTGAACCTAACATAAATACAGACATTGAAGCGACGTAGATGAATTTNCGTCCATAAATGTCAGATATTTTGCCCATAANGGGCATNACTGATACATATCCTAATAAATAACCAGTAACTGTCCACATAGCCCTGTCTAGATCTGTCACTTCCACCATCAAATCTGACATTATCTCAGGGAGTATCGTTACCACGACCGTCTGGTCATCTGCGGCAAAAAATATTCCTGCAAATACGGGGATTAGAGCAATAGTCTTATAGGATCTTTTGAGCATAAAATTTAAGGNTCCATTAATTAAATGGATGCTCTATAGCTAGGTCTTCATTAATTTTAGAAATTGTTATTTTTCTTTGGATTTTATTTGTAGTTTTTTCCCTATCATAAGCATTTAATTTTCCGTGAATGATTGCTCTAGTTAAATAATAAGTATTTTTATCTATCCAAATTGTTACATCGACGTCGTTATCAGTGGTTTCTCCAATTATGCTTGAAAGAGACGATGCCGGCATTGAACCTTTTATATTCCAATATGCTTTACTGTCGGCCTCCATCGAAAGAGAAGTAATGCTGTCCAGTAAATTTTTGATGCCTTCTTCAGGATCGAAGAATGAAAGAAGTGTTATAGACCCTTCTGGGAGTTCCCATNTTTGTGTCAACGGGTTTAGAAAAAAAATATCGTTATTGATGGCGATTANCTTAGTAGAAAGAGCTATATTACCGAATANGAATTTTCCTTCCACTAGCATCTTGTTATCACTGGATATAAGACCTGTAGCTTCTGAAAAAACTAGGTCACCTATTCGGGTGCCAGTTACATTTTTGTGAGATAGTTCAAATTCAAAAGAGGAAATATTTTGCATCGTCAATCCACTTCGACTAAGTATTTCCTCAGGTGTTTTTGTGATTTCTGTATTTGATATTGGTGAACCCGAATTGCAAGAAATTGAGATTGCGCCGTTCAGCAAAATTGCAATTAAAATGGTGTAAATATTTTTCCCAAACATGGTGTTGAACCTTAAACTTAAATCAAAAAAAAAGCCCCGTTCCAAGAGCGGGGCTTTTTAATTAAAATTTGGCTTATGTTATGTTCGATTTCGTACCAGGATTAACGAACCCGCTCCAATCATTAGAATGCCAATTGCCGCTCCCATTAATAGTAGATCAGCTATTAATTTCTCTCCCACACTTGGTAGACCGAGTCCTAATACACTACCGCCAGCTCCACCGCCGACAGCCACTGTTGCAGTTTCAGAGCCAGGAAGGTCTTTAGCTTCAAGGACGAGTGTTCCCATCTGTTGTGCACTTGCCCTAGCTTGAGCTGATCCTCCCTCCCCTGTTGTAGGTGAGATGGTTCCATCAGTATTTCCGTCCCAACCATTTTTTGCTGCAGAAAGTTCATTGAAAATCTTGTCGACAAATATGCTTGCTACTGCGGCATTAGTTTGCGTGGCAACATCATTGTCTGCTGTAGTTTTGGCAGCATTTACCCATGCGGCTATATTCCCAGCGGAGGCGATCCCTCCTGCCGCTCCTTGAGCTAGGTTAGTGTCTTCTACGTCTTCTTCCGAAGCTGCTGAAGCGTGGGCTGGTATTCCTTCCGCTATCTCTGCTATCGCTGAAGCGTCCGCAATTGCGCTAGCAGCTGAGGTTTTAATTTCATCAATATCGGATGAGGCTTGAGCAATCACTATATTAGATAGTGCTGTATCTAAGTGCTCATCTATGGCATTTAATTCATCCATTATGCCGTTAATGTACGCAGCTGCATTGGCTGGTATATTGTCGCTGTATGCGGTTGACCCACCAGAGCCATTGGTTATTTTAATCCGGCTGTAGGCCGATAGTAGGTCTTGGCCGTCATATCCATCAGAACTACTATCAAAGGTGAGATTAATGTTACCTGTGGCCTGAACGACCCCTTGTATTACAGGCTGAACTACCTCAACTTCGCCTAAGTTTAGTGATTTAGTACCGTTTGAAGATACCAACACTGCATTGTACGGGCTACCTTCAGCAGCCGGAGTCACTCCAGACATTGAAATGACTATTGAGTCATTTGTTGCCTGGTCATTCTGCACGATAGCCGTGCCGAAAGTAACAACATCCGATTCTGCGAATGCAACCGTAGGAATCAAAAACGACACCATCAGGGTGGTGATTATTATTAATGTCTTGGTCCTGAACATAGCTTACACGCTGCCTCCTTGACCAATGATTTGACTGAGTCAGTCTTATTTATTAGTTACGTGTGGGTATAACACTACCACAAACACGCTCAGCATAGTAGCACTTAAAGGGTCAAGATTCCAACAGAATTGATATTGAAAATATAAGAAATGCCTGTGTATGCACATATCAAAATGTAATTTACTCTATATTGTAGGAGTAAAAGTCATTAATTTCCTCAGATATTTTGATCTAGTGAGTAGTTGTGTCTACCTGAATGAACTTGGAGTGAGTGTTGTCTTTTAATTTTGNGAGTGAAGGATTTGAGCCTAGAGATTTAAAAGTGTTAGAAACGGGTCTAGGTAGACTCGGGGTAGAGCCTGCTAAAGAAGCTTTATTTGACTTCCTTACTTTCCATGACCTACTACTGGAAGCTAATTCAAATATTAACCTTACAAAGGTTATTGGGTGGNCAGATGTCGTTCAGAGGCACTACCTAGATTCTTTAAGTGTAATTTTAGCTGCCCCATCTCTTCGTGAAGGAAAAGACATAATTTTGGATGTAGGATCAGGGCTTGGAATGCCAGGATTCCCATTGAATTTGATNTTCCCAGGAAATAATTTCTTTCTCCTCGAATCGACCAAAAAAAAGCTAACTTTCATGGATTCGGTAATTGAAAGGATGCGTTTGTCCAATATAGAGACTGTGTTGGGAAGGGCTGAAGATTTGGCAAAANTAGAATGTCATAGAGAAAATTATTCCTTGGTAGTATCAAGAGCAGTGGCAACACTTCCGGTTCTTCTAGAGCTTACTTTGCCTTTCTGTAGAATTGGGGGAATGGTTGTTGCCATGAAAGGGGCTGGAGTTGAATTGGAAATTAGCCGATCAACACGAGCCTTGAAATTGCTGGGAGGAGAGATAGATAAGGTCGTTGATGTAGGGGAGAGATTGCCTTGTTCAGAAGGCCAGCTCGTTGTTATTAGGAAAGTGTCAGAAACACCTTTGAGCTTTCCCCGGAAAGCAGGTATACCCAAAAAGAGGCCGCTGTGAAATTGATTCATAGAATTATTTCTAGGGTTTTCAAAACTAGGGATTTGGCAAAACGCTCCCCAAGGAATAATCACACTTTGGAGCCTTTTTTTTCTTATCGCACTGCTTCCATTTTCCTCATTGCTTTTTTGACTATATATGTATGCTTCAGGTTTTTTCATATTGACTGGGGTCTAGTAGCAGGCACTTTAAAATCATTAAACACCTGGAATTATCTTGCTGCTCTGATAGCTTACTATTTCAGTTTCATATTTAGAGGTATTCGGTGGAGATTGATTGCCCGCAATGCTTCTGAACNAGACGACTATGAATTAAATGATCTTAAAGGGCATACCCCCCTTCTGGAAGGATTCACTAATTTTCGGTCAACGATTCTTGTATTGTGTGGGTGGTTTGTAAATTCATTGATCTGGCTAAGGTTGGGGGATGCATATAGGGCTTATTGTCTGGGAATAGTATCGAAACTAGGATTTCCTTGGGCCCTCGGTACATTAGTGGCTGAACGAGTTTTAGATATGGCGATTGTTTTTGTGGCCATTCTGTTTTCTTTTATGATGTTATCAACTGGAATACACAGTCAGGCGATTCAAATCCTCATTATTTGTTCAACCATTATCACCTTTTTACTTCTCAGTTTCGTTTTACTGCTTTTATTTGGAGAGGACTGGGTGATGTCATTAATACCTACTCCTGTTAAGCCTTATTATCAAAAATTCAAAATGGGGGTGCTCAAGAGTTTCAAAAACATTGTGGTTATATGCGGGCTAGGTTTGTTGGCTTGGCTTATGGAAGTCACAAGGATGTTTTTTGTGACCGAAGCTTTGAATATCGAAATACCTATTTATTTGATAATACTTGCCTCGATGAGTAATGCTGTTTTGTCCACTTTCCCGACTCCAGGGGGAATTGGATTTGTTGAACCTGGATTGACTGGAATTTTGTTGATATTCGTAGCTAGTTCAGATGCTGCCGCAGTTACTCTGTTAGATAGGTCAATTACATATATAAGCATATTGGTTTTAGGTGGGTTGGCTTTCTTGTTTCATTACATTTGGTTTGGTAGGGAATTGAATTCCAAGAGCTCTACTGTATCGTCATGATTAGATCTATGTTCGCTTTAATAAGGCAGTTTAAAGAATAAATAGCAATAAAAGAGCATTGTTTTATTGACTTGTAGGCGGAAGATTAATAGACTTCCCCTGTGTAAATAATAGTTATCATGATTGGTCATGATTGAGAATTATGTCTTTGGAGGGATTCGAGATGACCTTAAAAGAGATTCACCATACGGTAAAAAGACCAGGCAGAACGCAGGATCACGATCCGGTAGAGATTCCCGTAGCTGAAGAACTGGCTACAGTCCCTGGAATAGTCAAGAAAGATAATGACGTAGCTTGGTACTCACGTAATTATCCGATCGTAAGCCAAAATGTGGAAAAGGCGGCTGACAGAGAGTGGACTTGGACCGTTTACACCGGGGAAATGTATGAATACAGGAAGCATCATGATGAAGTGAACAAGCCCTTGGTAGAGGCAGCATATGTCTCAGGAGATATATTGCCAACCGGGAATGTTGAATCTGGAAGAGATGTAACCGAGGAAATAAGGCAAAAGGCCAGAGATCTTGGTTTTGGTGAGGTCGGATTTACCAAATATGACAGAAAGTATGCTTACAAAAGTAAGAAGGCGTGGGTCAAATATGAACACGCCATTTGCTTAGCTCTTGAGCAAGATTATTGGCAGACCCAGACAATTCCGAGCATGGAAGCTGAGTTTGCTCACTTTGGGACATATGAACAAGAGGGGGCTTTGGCCTTAGATTTGGCCGATTTCATCAGAGATCTCGGTTATAGAGCACAAGTCCACAGTCCAAATGACAATAGCGCGGCATATATACCAATGTTCGTTGAAGCCGGCCTGGGGCAACTTGGTGCTAATGGACAATTGCTGTCCCCTCATTTCGGTAATAGGTCGAGACTTATGATCATAAGTACGGATGCAATAGTTACATATGATGAGCCTGTAGATTACGGCATTCATAAGTTCTGTGAAATGTGTCAGGTTTGCGTTAATAGGTGCCCCGGCAGGGCTTTGGTTAAAGAAAAAGTTTTCTGGAGAGGTGTGGAAAAACATAAACTCATGTATGACCGATGTCGACCGGTGATGGCCACTTATGAAGGATGTGGTGTTTGTATGTTGGTTTGTCCTGTCCAGCGTTATGGTATGGCTCCTGTTATGGAACACTTCGTTGAGACTGGGGAGGTCCTAGGTAAGGGTACGGATAATTTGGAAGGGTACGAAATCAGAGGTAAAGGTTACTATGGACCAGGCAAGCTTCCATCATTCAGTAGGGAATTTTTTGAGATCCCACATGGCACTAAGGATGAATGGTTGTTTACACAGTTTAAACAAAAAATAGAAGAGAAAGGTAAGGTCACCGAAGAGGAAAAGCAGGAGTTCGTCAAAGAGCTTGGAGAAATCATGTCAGAAGAATCTAAGTTTGATGCCGGTTTATAGGCTAGCTATTGGGAATATAATACGAAATGACTAGCAGAAAAACCTTCCGGAAGGAGAATATAGACGGATTATTTGGAGAGCTTAATACCGACTACAAAGGTATGCCTGAGAGTGAACAGTTACACAGAGATGCCCATTTGGCGATTGCGTATCATGATTCTGGTAGACCAATTCCAGAATCAATTGACCCAAGAGTAATTGAATTGATCTCCAAATACGGACCTAAAGACTCCTAGTATAGTCCAATAATAAAAAACCCCCTCTTGTCTGTTTTTCAAATAGATTGGTGGGGGTTTCTCATATATAATGGCAAAGCTTTATCTCACTCCAAACGACTAGAAAATTGGTTCTTAAAACGTCTTCATTAACTTTTGGCACGTAAAGTAAGGAATTAAAAATGGCCACCAACACTAAGAATCTACAATTATTGAAACATAAATCTGCTGAAGTTAGCCTAGGTCCTGACCGGGCACCTGCAAGATCCATGTTGCGAGCAGTAGGGCTAGATGACGAAGACATGGAAAAGCCATTTATCGCCGTAGCCAATCTGGCGAGTGATGTGACACCGTGTAATGTGCATTTGACTAGGATTGCAGAAAAGGTCAAAGAAGGTATTTGGGATGCACAAGGTGTTCCTTTTATGTTTGGAACTATCACTATTAGCGATGGAATATCGATGGGCACTGAAGGTATGAAAGGTTCTCTCGTGAGTCGAGAAGTGATTGCTGATTCAATTGAAACAGTCTGTTTTACAGAAGGAATGGATGGCCTATCAGTGGTGGCCGCCTGCGACAAAAACATGCCGGGGGCCATGATGTCAATGGCACGCCTAAACATACCATCTGTTTTTGTTTATGGAGGTGCTATTCTTCCTGGAAACTATGCTGGAAGAGACATCAATGTACAGGATATGTATGAAGCAGTCGGTGCATTTTCCACTCGACAGATCTCCTTGGAGGAATTAATTGCGATGGAGAGAGTGGCCTGTCCTGGGGAAGGCGCTTGTTCAGGTATGTTCACAGCAAACACGATGGCTTCCGCTATCGAGGCAATGGGTATGTCGATACCTGGAGCAGCTTCCATACCCGCAGTTGATCCAAGGAATTTGGATGTGGCTCACGAAGCTGGGAAACATCTTTATTCCATGCTTGAGAAGGGTATAAAACCGAGAGATATTATGACTAGGAAAGCATTTGAAAATGCGATTAGATTGGTACTTTCCATGGGAGGATCAACGAACGCGGTTTTACATCTCTTGGCTATTGCGAGGGAGGCGGAGGTTGAATTGACAATAGATGATTTTGACATACTTTCTAGAGAAACACCGTATTTGACGGATCTTCGACCAGGTGGGAATTATGTGATGTCTGATGTTGATCAGTCGGGTGGAGTCCAAGTTGTTTTGAAGGAATTACTGGATGCTGGTTTACTACATGGAGATGCTAAGTCAATAAATGGAAAAACACTCGAAGAAAACTTATCTGACGTTAAGACAAGACCAGATGAGAGAGTGATTTTTTCCGTGCCAAATGCCAAAAGTTCAACTGGGGGGTTGGCTATTCTTAAGGGTAATTTAGCTCCGGAAGGGGCGGTTATTAAGGTTGCCGGAACAAAGATAGAAAAGCACGAGGGTCCGGCTAGAGTATTTGATGGAGAACGCAGTGCATTTGAAGCAGTTACTGACGGTTCTATAAAAGATGGCGATGTAGTTGTTATTAGATACGAAGGTCCGAAAGGTGGTCCGGGTATGCAGGAAATGTTAGCTGTGACCGGTGCAATCATGGGAGCAGGCCTTGGTGAAACGACCGTACTTATTACTGACGGAAGATTCTCTGGGGCAACTAGAGGAGGATCCATAGGACACGTGGCTCCGGAGGCGGCTGTCGGTGGACCAATTGGGTTGATAAAGGACGGAGATATCATCACATTAGATATTGAGGCAAGAGATTTAAGTGTTAAGTTAACAGATCAGGAAATGGAGAAAAGAAAATTAGAATGGTCTCCTCCTGCTCCGAATTACGAAAGAGGTGTTTTGGCTAAATATGCCAAGTTAGTTTCATCTGCTTCCGTGGGAGCTGTGACCAGCTGATTATTTAATAATTTCTACTACTTAGTGATACAATTCACTAGTGGCATGATCACATAAATAGTTAGAATTTTCATTGGAACTCGTTTGAGGATTATTTGCCGAGAATGAAGACGATATTTTTTGTCGGTAGTTGTGTTTTGATGCTGATTAGTGTCTATATGATATTCATGTGGGTGCCAACGGAACAAAATCTTGGTATTTCCCAACGGATATTCTATGTGCATGTTCCACTTGGTTGGATTGGTATGGTTTCTATTGTAGTGGTTGGGATAGCCAGTGTCGCACATCTTTTGACTCGAAATAATACCTGGGACGCCGTAGCACATTCTGCCGCTGAATTGGGAGTCATATTTGCAACTTTAATTTTAGTAACTGGGGCAGTGTGGGCAAAACCAGTGTGGGGGGTGTGGTGGTCTTGGGACCCGAAATTGACTACCACTCTGATTCTCTGGTTTATATATGTTGGCTATTTGATGGTACGGTCTTTTTCTACCCCAGGCTCCCAGGGACGTAGGTATGCATCCGTTGTTGCTTTGATTGGGGCTATTGATGCCCCTATCATATATTTGGCCTCTATTTGGTGGAGAACTGCACATCCTAATTTGAATATTGGACCTCTTGCAGAAGCAGATTCGGATTTAGATGGAAAAATGTACATAACATTCTTTGTTTCATTGGTTACCTTCACTGTTTTTTATGTATATGTGATGTTAGAGAGAATTCAAATGAGAAAATGTGAAGATGATTTAGATGAGGTTCATCAGTATGTTTCGCTTACTTAATATAAATTTCGGATTATTCATTTTGATGATTAGTGTGCTTGTAGTTATTGTTCCTTACAGTAATATCGTTGTTTATGCAGAAACTTCTGCTGTGAATGAAGCTAACCAAAGCGGTGCTGAGGCGAACTTAAAATATTTATTTGCGGTTTTTTTCTTGGTGTGGGCTTTTTTCTTTGGGTACACTTTTTTCCTTTCTCGAAGACTAAAAGAAATGAAAGGTGAAGTGGCGATATTGAAAAAAATAATTTCTGAAAGGGAATGATGTCTTTATGAATGGTGAAGGACAAAGTAGTTATAATTCCGAATCGAAAATCACTGCGAACAGAGGCAAATTTCTTTTTGCGGCCACAATTCTGTTTGTGGCTCTCGGATATTTTGCCTATATGGCTTTCCAAGGTGCGACTGTTTACTACTATACTGTGACTGAAATATCAGACCAACCAGCTACTGCCGAAGGTAGGATGGTTAGAGTCAGTGGGAAATTGAAACCGGGTTCTTTTCATAGGGTGGAGGGGTCAACGTTGGCTCATTTCTCTTTGATGGATGATATGACTGAAATTGAGGCCGTTCACAATGGAGTTTTACCGGACCTTTTTTTTAATGAACACTCAGAAATAATCCTTGAAGGAAGCCACAACCCAGGTAAAGAATTTGATAGCCAGAATGTGATAGTTAAGTGCCCCTCAAAGTATGTCGCTATGGAGGAATCTGATAAAGAAGGAGGTTAGCCTAGGCTTTCTTCCACTAGTTCTACTAAGTCTTTCACTTTCTTAGACTCATTTTCACCTTTGGATTGAACTCCCTCTTCCATCATCTGCATACAAAATGGGCATGATACCCCAACGGTATCTGCTCCAGTTTCTAAAAACTGATCAGTCCTTGAATGGTTTACCCTTTCATTGCCTTCTTCTTCGTACCACATATGACCGCCGCCAGCCCCACAACAAAAGCCATTTCCTCTACACTTCTTCATTTCCACTAATTCCAGACCTGGTATTGATTTAGCCACTTGCCTGGGGGCTTCGTAAATGCCATTGTGCCTACCTAAATAACAAGAGTCATGATAGGTTAAAGTGGTTTCTATTGGTACAACTGGTTTTATTTTCTCCCTATCAATAAGGTCAGATATTAATTCACTGTAGTGCATGACTTCGTAAGTACCCCCAAGGTGCGGATATTCATTTTTGATATTGTTAAAACAATGAGGGCAGCTTGTTAGTATTTTCTTTATGTTGTAACGGTTAAAAGTTTCAATGTTTTGCATAGCTAGCATCTGATAAAGGTACTCGTTGCCCATTCTTCTGGCAGGGTCACCGGTACAAGTTTCTTCAGGACCAAGAATAGCGAAGTCCACTTCTGCTCGATTGAGAATTGAAACCATAGCTCGCGGGATACTCTGGCTTCTCTGTTCTAATGCGCTAGTGCAACCAATCCATAAAAGATATTCTGCTTCAGGATTTTCAGCGAATGTTTTTACTTCAAGCCCTTCATACCAACTTTCTCTCGTAAATGTTGTCCCGCTCCAGGGGTGACCTCTCTGCTCTAGGTTTCTTAGAGCACCTTCTGCACCTTCAGGTATATCAGGCTCTTCCATTACCATGTATCTTCGAATATCTACAAGGGGGTGGAACGGTTCGTTTCCTACTGGACATACTTCAGTACATGCCCCACAGGTCAAACAATCCCATACTGCCTGTTTTTCTATACGAGACCCAATGATGTTAGGAATGTCATCTTCGTTTTCTACAGATGTAGCATCCGCAATGTGATATCTAAGTCCTTGCACTACGTGCATGGGAGACAATACTTTTCCGGTGAGGTTAGCTGGGCATACGTCCGTACATCTTCCACAAACTGCGCATGCAAAAGCATCTAGTAACTGTTTTTGGTTAAAGTCTTTCATTTTCGAAGCGCCGAAAGACTCAGCTGTTTCAAAGTCCGTTATGGTTGTTAAAGTTCCCTTTGCACCTAGCTGGCGAGTAACGAAACCAATTGGTGCCCCAACCAAATGTACATGTTTGGATATAGGTATGTATACTGAAAAGCCCAAAATTATAGCTAGGTGTATCCACCAACTTGTTTGATAAATGAATGATGAGGTGTTTTGGTCGAATCCCCATCGTTTTAAAGCATCTCCGAGAAAATTTCCTATCGGGGAATGTGAGTGAATACTTTTCGAAGCAACGTAGAAAGCTTCTCCGACAATTGTACTGATCATCAATAATGCTATTAGAGCAAGTATTATTGCTGCTTCTCTTTTTTGGGTCAGATCGAATCTCAAGCGGTTCGCGGTAAATACCCATCTTCTCAAGACAGCTAAAACTATTACCGATAGTAGGGACACCGCTAAAATGTCCAGATATGTCCCGAAGATTGTCAAACCAGTTTCAGTAAGGATTGTCTTTGAAAAATTGGGGTTGACCGAGTCGCCATATATAAATATCAAGTAACTTACTGAAAACGATAGAAAGCCCCAAAATATGACTGCGTGGGCCATACCAGCCCGGTCGCTAGCTACGTTAGTGCTTTGAAGAACCTTTTTCTGCCCCAAGATATATGGAATTGCTCCCATGATTCTCTTTGGTAGCTGGTCTGTCCTTTGTGAAGGCTTCCCTTGTAATATTGGTTTGAACATTCTAATGTACAAAAAGGAAGCCGCTGCTCCAAAGCATCCAATAGTCGCGATGTACACTAATATCCAGGACGGTATTAAACCAAGAAATTCGCTAGGTGGGGCCATTTTTTTCCTCCATAACAATAGATGTAATGTTATCACCGGTGGCGAAAATTACACGTCAATTTTGCCCTATAAGTTCTAAAGTATTTTCAACAGGAGGCGGATCTTTGGGTTTGCTAAGGATGAATGTTAACAAACCTCCGGTTATCCAAGCTGAGCCAAATAAGAAGAAAGCTACCGAATAGCTGTAGTTCTCTTCCCACAGAATACCTGCAATCAAAGGACTTAATGCTGAAACCACCATGGTGATTGGTGCAATAATCCCGCGAATACTGCCTAAATATTGGCGTCCGAAATATTCAGGTAACGCAACATTGGTCAAGGTAGGAAATCCGCCCATAAAGAAGCCATGTATGACCCCCCAAATTACTAAAAGCCAGATCCCATTAATTGGGATTATCATGTATGTCGATAGACCAGCAGGTATCAAACATAGACCTAAAACTCGTCTTATGTCCATTTTTTCTGCAAGATAACCGAAAGGGATTTTACTAATCATCGCTGAAGTAGACAATGAAGTTGCTATTAACGTGGCTGATTCAATATTTAGACCCTTGTCTTGAATGTATGCAACCTCGTGAAATAATACAACTACTAATCCAGACAAACCCAGGCACTGAATTAACAAAAGTATCCAAAATTGTGAGTTCACAATAGTTTGCCTGAGAGTCCACGATTGAACCTCATTTTCAGTGGTAATTTCTTCATTGAATTTAGTAGTATCTCCGTCTGGGAGTAGCCCTATATCTTCCGGACTTCTTCTGAGAAATAGAGATGATATGGGGACAATGGCGATAATTGCCATCATTCCAAGTACTACCCAGGAGGCTCTCCAGCCGAGAGTTGCAATTGTCAAACCTGCAACGGGTGCAACAATAACTCCTCCTGCCGATATTCCCATTGTTCCAATAGCCATAGCTCGGCCTCGCATTTTCACAAACCATTTAGCCATTAATGAAGGGCCAACTAGTTGACTCCCCATTGCTGCCGTTCCGAAGCCGTACATGACTCCGTACAGCATATAGAAATGCCATACTTTATCGACTTGAGATGTAAGTGCGAGGGCTGTTCCTCCGATTAGACTGCCAACGGAAACTATGATTCTTCCGCCGTGTCTTCTGTCTACGAGGAGACCTAATAATGGGAGGATCGGTATAGTGGCTAATTTAAATAAAGGAATGACTGAAAATTGGGCTCTGGTTATTCCTATATCGTCACCCATTGGGATAATAAAAAATCCCAGGGCGTAGCTGCCTGTTCCAGCATTTATCATACTTGATGTGAATGACGAGAATACTATTAGCCATCCGTAAAAGAACCAGCGGTTACCTAGTTTTTCCAACCATGTGTCAACTCTGGTCATTTTATTTGAGAGACTCCAAGGTAATATTAAAAACTCTGGTTATTCAGAATGGATGGTTTTTGAGTGAAATTCACCACTTTTTCAATCCACATTGAAGTTGAAAGTAGTTTCAAATCGTCGAAATGGGTTGATATTATTTGCACCCCAAGAGGCATTCCATCGCTATCTAGTTCATATGGTAAAGAAATAGCAGGTACTCCAGCCATTGTCCAAGGTGCCTGAAATACAGGTTGGCCTGTAGATTCAGTGGTCGGGGCTCCTGACATGGCTGTAGGCATTATCAAAACGTCGTATTTTTTTAACACCTCGGATACTTGGGTGGTGAATTCTTGTTGAAAATGTTTTGCTTCAATGTATTCATATACTGGTGTTCTCAACCCATCTTCTATTATTTCTTTCACCTTTGGGGCAAAGTCGTGTGGTCTCAATCCATGATTATTTTTATGGGTATGTGAGGCCTCGCAGTTCATAATGGTTTTGTGTGAATTTATAATTTGATCGAAGTTAAATGTTTTGCCAGTGACTTCCACCTTCGCGCCCGCTTTAGAGAGTTTTTCTATTAGTAGTTTGAAATTTTCCAGGGTGCTGTGGTCAGAATTTTCATAGTAAAAATTTTCTACTACACCAATCAAAGGTGGTGTTGAAGGTACTTTCGGTTCTAAGCTTGCGAAATCTAATGTGATATTTTGGGAATCTTTGTCAGCATGGTCATAACCTTCTAAATGCCTTAATAAAATAGTTGCATCCGTCACTGAGCGTGTAAACCACCCCATTGTGTCCAGAGACAACGCTACAGGGAAAACTCCGTGTCTACTTACAAGTCCATAAGTTGGTTTGAACCCCACAATTCCATTGTAAGAAGCCGGGCGTAGGACCGAACCAGCAGTTTGAGAACCCAAAGCAGCTGGAAATATTCCTGAGGCCACTCCAACTGCTGAACCACTGCTGGACCCACCTGGTGTTCTGGAGAAGTTCCATGGATTCTTAGTTGGAGGAGGATCTCCACAAGCAAATTGTGTTGTTACGGTTTTTCCCATGATTACAGCGTTTCCTTGTCTGAGAAGCTTTACTGCTTGAGCATCATACCCAGGGTTATACTCTTCGTATATTGGCGAACAACATGTAGTCTTCATGTCCTCTGTGCAGTAAATGTCCTTGATGCCTATCGGTATCCCATCAAGGACACTTGTATTATTGTGAACGTAATTTTTACTTGCCAAATCTGGATTGATAGTTACCCAAACATTCAACAAAGGGTCAAGTCTTTTTGATCTTTCTAATAAGTGAAATATCAATTCCTTTGTCGAAAGTTTGGAAGAACTTAATAATCCTGATAATTCCTCAATCGTAGAGTATTCTAGTGGGTTTTCCATAACAAACCTCTTCCTTTCAATTCAGTTTCCTTATTAGAAAGTTAGAGAAACTTTTAAGGCTCCATCTTCTCGAGAATCAGCTAAATTAAAAGCGTTTTGAACTTCAGATATAGGGAATTGATGGGTGACGAAGGGAGCCATATCTATTTCCTTACTTTCTATATAATCCACAGCTAATTGAAAGGCAGGTAAACCTCGCTCATCTTGGGCCCCAAACACTGAATGCATGTCTATGCATTTGCGAAAAAAAGTATCCCAATCGAAGGGGATTTTTTCCATTGTGGGTGGAAGACCAAACACTGCCAATTTCCCGAATGGCTTAACTAGTTGTAATGATTGGTTTAGCGTATCTACGCTACCAACTGCTTCTATTACTAGATCTGCGCCTTCTCCCGATGTTAGATCCATAACTGCTTCAGTAGCTTTGTCCCCAGTCACGTCAATTGCTTCGTCTATACCCATATGACGTCCAGCTTGCAGTCGTTCCCTTACTGGCTCAATTCCTATAATTCTATGTGCCCCCAGTTTTCGAAGCATAAAATCATGGAACAAACCTACAGAACCTTGTCCCAAAACTGCTACGGTTTTCCCGACTAGTGTTGGTAGTTTTCTTGTTCCAAATACAACTGTACCCAACTGCTGAGCCATTAAAAGATGAGATTCGGGAACACTTTCCGGAACTGGCAGTAAGAAGCTAGGGTCAATTAATTGGTAACCTGCGAAACATTTGGATTGCCATATGTTTGGGACAGTAAGTACTAATTCACCTTCTTTGAAGGTCGTATCGCCTGGATCTATTACCTGACCGATACCTTCGTGCCCAGGATATCCATGAGGTAGAGGGAATTCGTGTACGTTCCAGCCCATATAGGTTATATGTAAGTCACTGCCGCATATTGATGCTAGGTTAGTTTTCACTAAAACTTTCCCAGGTTCCATTTTAGGGATATCTATGGAATCACATCGCCATTCTCCTAATCCGGTCGATATTGCAGCAGGCATCTTGCTCATTTGTCACCCCGTGTAAAATTTGTCTCAGATGTGCAGAATTGTACTCTCGTGTATGGTCATAATACAAAACTGATTTATTTGAATTCCTTCCATTTAGGGGCAGTATTTGAGAGTAATTACTAGTTATTGGATTTTCGTGGGAGCAACATTGGCTTTTCTATCTGTTTTATTTGGAGCAGCTGGGGCTCATTGGCTAGAAGCTCTTAAAGATCTGGATTTGAAAAACACATATGAAACAGCTGTTAGATTTCAAATGTTTAACTCCCTTGGTTTGATGATTATTGGATTAATCATCAATCTAAAATTAACACCTAGTAAGTTATTAAGTTGCTCTCCATTCTTTATTTTGCTAGGTACGATTATATTTTGTGGTAGTTTGTACATTATCAGTTTAAGTTCTTTGAAATGGTTTGGCGCCGTAGCACCAGTGGGGGGCGTTTTGCTATTAGCTGGCCGGTTAATCATGGGAATTGCCATCCTAAATGAAAGAGGACGTAGAAATAACACAGAATGATTTTCTAATGCTACATTCAGGATCGTCTGTATCAAGGTGGAATTTAGCTAGTTCACTAACCTATCAGGGTTATCTTTTATCAAGGAAGAAATATTTTCTTTAAGCATTCCTGATTCCACTAACGATGCTATGGCCATTCTCATGCCTTCAGAAGGAGGTGGATTCATAAACTGCCCAAAAGATGTCGTTAGTATGCAGTTTTGCGCTCCGTATTTGGTGATATTATTAGCCAATTTCTGAGGGCTGATTTTAGATGTCAGCGGCATGCAGGATAAGAAACTGAACTCTAGATAGGCCCCAAGATTTACAAGTTGTTCAAGTTGTTCATCCAAGAAATTCTCAGGATGGTTGGCGACTAATTTTTCTAATCCGAGTGCTTTGGCTGATGTGAATAATTCCATTGTTTCAGTGGGGGATATGCATCCCGACATTAATGTCATGTTATATGATTTAACAATGTCCAATACTTCGATAGTTTCCGCAGTCAGTTTGCCTTCAGTGTCTAGGATTCTTATTCCTTTTTCAGGTTGTGTTTTGGAGACGAGGAAATTGGCTGAGGCTGTAGGCATCCAAACGAAACTCGTACCAAGTTGAGCAGCTTTCAAAACCGCTTCAGGATTTATGCCCCCAACAGCGGAATTTAATGAAATCGAACCATACATCGCTAATCCGGGATAGATTTGGGATAAGGTATAGGTGAGTGGGGTAGTAAGGTATTCATTTGATTTTAATGCAAACCCAGCCATTCCTGCCTCATATGCATATCTAGCGGTCTCCATGGCATCCATTCGCCTGTTTTTGGTTTCCGGACCTGAATGAACGTGAAGGTCAATTGATCCATTCAACAGAGATTCTATTTCAGCGTTCATTAGGTCTATCCGTGTACCTTATAATTTGTTTATCAAGGCTGGTAATTCTGTCATTTTATTAAAAACGATACTCTTTGTGGATTCGATTTCTGGATTTGTTCTAANAGGACAAAATGCTAATGGGGTCATTTTCGCACTAAATGCAGCTTTGATGCCNGCTATGGAATCTTCAATAACAATCGTATTTTTCGGATTTGCTCCCATTTCTGCAGCGGCATGAATGAAAAGGTCAGGGGCAGGCTTACCCTCTTTCACGTCATTGGCACTATATATATTNGTTCCAAATCTGCTCAATAAACCCGTTATCGATAAAGTTTTTTTAATCTTTATGTGAGGACCGCTTGAGGCGACACATTTTGGGTATGGAAGGTTGTCTAACGCATACTCAATTGATTCTGTTGGTTTTAATTCCATCTCGAATTTAGCAAACATTTTTTTCATATAAATTTCATATAGGTTATGAGGAGGTTGTTTTTTGAACCGTTCCTTTATGATACTGACACAGTGGTCCCAGGATTTCCCAAGGAAAAGAGTCATACAGTCGTTTGGAGTGATANATAGACCTGCAGACATCAAAACTTCAGATAGGACTGTGTTTGAGATTATTTCACTATCAACCAATACGCCGTCACAGTCGAAAATAACTAAGTCAGGTGTCATGGCCATTTTCCCATAATCGTTTTTTGGTACTGATTTCTAAGTTTCAACTGTATGTAATAATTGATGTAATGTAAGTTGACACGATCCGCATCAACTTATAACATTTAAACTTATAATTACGATGCTCTAAAGTATACATCTTATGGGATTGGACAAACATTTTATGACATCTGAAGATCATAAACAAAGATCAACCTCAANNCAAAGGGTCATTCGGTTAGGAGTTTCTGTNGATCAGGGCCAGCCCAGAGTGGGTAGAGGTAGGCCACGAATTAGAAATAATTCAAGTGCCTATTCTTCACCAGATGGTCTNTATGTCATNAGTGTTGCAGCGCGCCTTTTAGAGATGCACCCGCAGACCCTTCGTAAATACGAGAGGTCTGGTTTGGTTAGACCTTCCAGGACAGTTGGGATGCTTAGGTTATATTCGGAAGAAGATATCGTTAGGCTGAGGCTTATTAAGCATTTGGTTGGAGACTTAGGTTTAAATTTGGCGGGAGTAGAACTTTCTCTGGGAATGTTCAATCAAATGTTAAAAATGAAATCTGGATTAGATCAAGCTGAGAACGGTGAATTGAAAAAGTATCTTGAAGATTGTTTAAATGAGATGTTCAAGATATTGAAAACTAGGCCCTCTTAAAATCTTGTTTTAATTGTACGGAGATTTATTTTGGAAGAAAAAGAAACACCTGATAAGACAGCTGCGGAAGNAGNGCAACAAGATNTTGAAGCNGATGTTGATATAGAAGAAGAGGTCGATGATTCACTTGATNTCTCTCAAGAAATAAGTCATTACAAGTCCTTAGCTCAAAGGGCACAAGCAGATCTGGTTAACTACAGGAATAGGGCTACTCAGGAAATTGAAGAAACGAAAAGAGTTGTTCAATTTGGTCTATTGTCTAGATTTATTTCAGTAGTGGATGACTTGGAAAGAGCTATGGAGAACCTTCCTGAGGATGCTCAAAGTGAATGGTCAGAAGGGGTTGCTTTAGTTCTTAGGAATTTAGAGAAAATATTGGAATTAGAAGGNGTGGTTCAAATTGAATCGATGGGAAAACCTTTCGACCCCAGGGAACATGAGGCGCTTCTATACGAGGAAAATACTGAAAATGAAGATGGAGTAATAATTAATGTGATTCAGCAGGGATATCGATTGAATGAAAGAATCATACGTCCTGCTAGAGTAATTGTTTCGAAATTTATTGAAGAAGAAAACCAAGAAGATGATATGAGAAAACAGGAGGATAAGTGATGCCGAAAATTCTCGGTGTTGATCTAGGTACGACAAACTCTTGCATGTCAATTATAGAGGGAGGAGAGCCTCGTGTAATTGAGAATGCTGAAGGAAATAGAACCACTCCGTCGGTTGTGGGAATAAATCCCCGATCCAGTGAACGATATGTGGGAACTACTGCAAAAAGGCAAGCCGTTACAAATCCGGATAATACAGTGTTTTCTGTGAAACGGTTCATGGGAATGAAATATGATCATGACTCTGTGTCCAGAAATAAAGACTTAGTCCCCTATTCTGTCGTTGCTCACACNAATGGGGATGCACACGTTTCTATGGGTGACAAAAACTACGCACCGCCAGAAGTTGCGGCAATGGTTCTTCAAAAATTGAAACAAGATGCGGAATCTAAATTAGGTGAAGAAATTACCCAGGCTGTTATAACTGTGCCTGCATATTTTGACGATAGTCAAAGAAACGCTACAAGAGATGCAGGCAAGATCGCAGGGCTTGAAGTTATGAGNATCATAAACGANCCAACAGCTGCAGCTTTAGCATACGGTTTAGACAATGAAAAAGATCAAACAATAGCTGTCTATGATTTAGGTGGGGGAACTTTTGATATTACAGTCCTTCAAATGGGTGACGGGGTTTTTGAAGTCAAAGCAACTAATGGAGACACTCATTTAGGTGGAGATGACTTTGATCAACTTATAATCGATTGGATTTGCGAAAAGTTCAAACAAGATCAAGGAATCGATTTAAAAAGTGATCGGATGGCTCTCCAAAGATTACGTGAGTCAGCCGAAAGAGCAAAGATAGAATTATCAACATTGATGCAGACTGAAATCAATTTGCCGTTTATAACGGCCGATGCTTCTGGACCAAAACACTTGGTTGAGACTATGGAAAGATCAACTTTGGAACAGTTAGTTAATAATTTAGTTCAACAAACAATCGAGCCGTGTAAAAAAGCTATTTCAGATGCCGAAGTGGCTACATCTGAAATAGATGAAATTATTTTGGTTGGTGGTATGACTAGAATGCCAGCAGTGCAAAAAGCTGTTGAGGAATTCTTCGGTAAAGAAGTACATCAAGGGGTAAATCCAGATGAAGTAGTAGCTGTAGGTGCAGCCGTACAGGCAGGAGTACTTCAGGGAGATGTACAGGACATATTGCTTTTGGATGTAACTCCTCTGACCTTAGGTATCGAAACTCTGGGAGGTGTGACCACACCTTTAATCCAGAGGAATACTACGATTCCAACCTCTAAGAGTGAAACTTTTACTACTGCGTCCGACAACCAACCTTCTGTTGAAGTACATGTGTTGCANGGGGAAAGGTCAATGGCGACCGAGAATAAAACTATCGGGAGATTTAATCTTGATGGCATTTTNCCGGCACCCCGAGGGGTACCACAGGTGGAAGTTACATTTGATATTGACGCAAATGGAATTCTTAATGTATCTGCTACGGACAAAGGTACTGGGAAAGAACAGAGTATTACGATAACTGCGAGTTCTGGTTTGTCACAGGATGAAATTGACCAAATGATTGATGAAGCTGAACAACATGCAGAGGAAGATANGGAGAAACGTGAATTTGTGGAAATACGAAATACAGCCCAGAGTGCTGTATTCTCGGCCGAAACCTTACTCAAAGAGAATGAGGAACATATTGATGCTCCACTGAAAGAAGAAGTCGAACAGAAAATAGCAGCCTTAAAAGGTGCTTTAGAAGGAGATGACAACACATCAATTGAGTCTTCACTTCAACAGCTTCAAGAGTCCCTCCAAAGGATAGGACAGGAGGTCTACAGTAAAACTGGTGAATCGCCGGAAGCTCCAAGTGAAGAGGATAATTCTACCCCAGAGGATCCTGATAATACNGTAGAAGGAGAATTTCGAGAAGTCTAATTTGATGAGATAGGGGGTATGAGGCCCCCTATCCTATATAAAGAACTAGAGGACGTGATAAGCCAATAAGTGTTGCCTCATCACATCTTCAGCAAAGTCATTGTCAACGTCTCTCCATACTGAATGTATATGGTTGGCACCGTTTTGGCGGTTGTCGAATTCTACGACGAAGTTTCCTCCATGAATNCTGTAGTAATGCTCTCCGCTTGCGTCGGTGGCTCCTCCCCAGGCAAAATGGACCTTTTCTAGCCCATATTTCTCAAGTTCACCNTGTTTTTTCTGGGCTAATTCCTCAGGTACTTGATTGATGTACTCTGATATAAGTGACTCAATAATTTCGCGCTGAGTCCCTGACATTTTAGAAATCGGTAATCCTTCTTCAGCTGGTAATGACACTTTCGTGCTGTTATAGGTAATAATGTCATACGGCGCTGCACCGTAAATAATCGCCTTCTTTTTTTGACCTTCGTCAAAGCTGTCCATTAAATCAAAAGCAATATCTTCTCGGTGACTCAGGATTCTCAAGCCATTTTGAGGCCCTTTTCTAACTTCCGCAGGGTTAGCTCCAAAGAAGAACGGTGTCATAGATATAATTTCGTCTTTCCAAACGCTGAAATGTAGTGAAATATGATGGCCTTCNGCTCNCCAAGCCCACGGGTCATCTCCACCAGGAGTTCCAAATATGGTGAAATAATATAATTCTGGATCTCTCTTAAATGATTTCACTCCGCGCTCTTTTTCTAAAGGCCCTAATACATCTTCAAGGGCGATGATTTGTCTAGCCTGATCATAGGATCTGTTAGTGAGTCCGGTAGACATCAATTTAAAGGCCAATTCTCTTTGGTTAGATTCCATGTCTCTTAGTGCTAATCCGTGTCGATTCATTGGCGGGTAGTACCAAAATAACCTTTCCCCGTCGAGATACTCAAAGCAGGCTTTCCCTTTTTGATCTTGAGAAAGGCTATCTAGAAATTTGGACCCAGCCTCACTCATTTGCTGAGCCATTTTGCTGTGCGCTTTGGTTGCTGCCATTTCCATCCTCCTTCTACAATTATTCTTGTTATTAGATCTGTTTGGCGTAGGTTAGCATCTCCCACTAACTGTTGCTAGGCTTTGACTAATTTTTGGAAACTTCTTAGAACATCGGGTGGGGTAGTGTAATGACTCATATTTGTTCTTGCCACCTCCGCTACATATATACTCAAGTTGGAATCTAGGCAGAGCCCATGAGGAGCGGCAAATTGACCGGTATCAAAACCATATCCCATATTCCCNATTCTTTCTAAAACTTTTCCGGATTGATCCAACACGCTTACTCTTGGGCCTATATTTGGTACGTTCTTGCTGACATTATTTCCGTACCCCAGTTCTGCAACATACACTCTTTGTTTAGCATCGATGTATATCGCACATGGGCGGTGCACATTTGACCAAGCAGCCTCAAAATTCCCTTTTTTGTCGAAAACCTGAATACGGTGATTTTCCCTATCGCATACGTAAAGATATCCATTTTGATCAGAGGCTATATTGTGAATAATATTGAATTCTCCCTCACCGGTTCCGGGGNCTCCCCAGGAATCGAGAAGATTTCCATCAGGAGAATACTTGTGTATACGGGAGTTGCCATATCCATCGGTTACAAAAATGTCTCCATTGTCCGGGTCTGTGGCAGTATGAGTGCACCTATTAAAAGGNTTTCCGCTAAATAAATCTGACGCATTTCCAGGGTTCCCTATAGTCATCAATACTTTGCCGTCCAGAGTGCACTGTCTAACGGTGTGGTCTCCGTCATCGGTGCAATATAAAGTGTTATCTGGACCTCGGCTTACACCATGTGCTCTAGTAAATATGCCCTCTCCCCATGATCTTAAAAACTTACCGTTCTTATCAAAGACCATCATAGGATGTTCTCCTCGATTGAAAACATATACGTTATCGTCATTATCTGTTGCTACTCCNGCAGTTTCGNGCCATGAGTAGCCTTCAGGCATTTGTTCCCAATTTTCCAGCACCTTATATTTGAAATTTCCATCACCAATTGTTACTTGTGATTCCATAGCACTATCCTTTTTGACTGTTCTGTGTATCAGCAATTGGGGCGATTATACAACGCCAAAAACACTTGATAAGGTGTAGAATGAACATCTAAAGNGTGAACTTATGTCTGGAGGTTTCTGATATGCCTGGTTCAATAATTTCAATGCGACTATGTTTGGGAAGTCGCGACCCAATGAAAGATGTAAAAGAGGCCAATTTTATTACCGGGCAAGGTATGGAAGGNGATAGGCACCTACGTTCTGACGGGCGAAGATCGAATAGACAAGTGTTAATTATGGATTCAGAAACTCTAAACGATTTCGACCTTTTACCAGGTCAAGTACGTGAAAATGTCACTGTGCAAGGATTAGACTTTGCNTCCATATCAGCTGGCGATAGGGTGTCGTTGGGAGCCGATGTGATTTTGGAAATCACAGGAGATTGTGAACCTTGTTCTCGTATGGACGAACTTCGAGCAGGGTTAAAGGATGAGATTGACGGAAAGCGAGGTCTACTAGCATATGTTGAAAAAGGTGGGCTAGTTTCAGTCGGCGCTGAAGTGGGAGTTAATGTTCTGAAGACATAGAAAGAGAGNAATATGAAAAATAATGGGACGTTTTACTAAACAACCCTTCCAATTTGATCAGTATGTTGCGCGGCCCCCACTAATATCAAAGACTGCTCCGGTACTGAAAGAACATTCATCTGACGCCAACCAAGCAACAAGAGCTGCTATCTCTCCAATTTCACCGGTCCTTCCAACAGGAATTCTGTCCACCATGTATTGGACCTGTTCTGGGGTAAATTCCTCTAATATTCGCGTCTGTACCACTGCAGGGGTAATGCAATTTGCCAAGACTCCCGTCCCCGCTAATTCCTTTCCTATAGATTTGGTAAGGCCAATTACCGCTGCTTTGGTGGCTGAATATGGAACCATTCGAGGATTTCCTTCTTTACCAGCAATTGAGGCAATATTGACAATTCTTCCGTAATCCTTTTGTAGCATATGAGGGATTACTTCGTGACAAAAAGAGAAAACTCCTCGAAGATTGGTGCGATACACTCTATCCATTTCATTTACATCCAATTCCCAAATATTCCCATTTGTACCACCGATCCCTGCATTGTTTATTAAAATGTCGATTTTCCCCCATTTATTCATAGCTTTGGAGACNGCTTCTTCGGCAGTGTGAGGTTCTGAAACATCTCCTACTGAAATTTCTACCTCTTTTGTCCTAGCAGCAATCTCACTTGCTGACTGTTCAATCATATTGGNATCCATATCCACCATAACTAAGTTAGCCCCATCGTTTGCAAGTCGCTTTGATATCCCATACCCAATTCCTGTGGCCGAACCTGTAACGATGGCAACTTTACCTTCCAATCTGTCCATAATAACCTCCTGATCCTTTAATGATGTTTAATGAAATGGGCAAACCCAAAGTGCCGCTTTTTCATCCCATTCATAATGACTTTCTAAATCACCTTTTTCTTTAATGGTACTGTCCGCTAATCCGTATGCCGTTGAAAATATTAAGGCCCCTATTATTATTAGCAAAGCGATGGGAAATATGAGAGGTATTTCTTTCATGCTGGAATATTCTTATTCTCTAAATTTCGTTTATCTTCTTGAATCTCTTTCATATCTATCGTCAAGTCTAACTATATCGTCCTCTCCCAAATATGATCCAGATTGTACCTCTATTATTTCCAAGTTATTTTTTTGAGCATTCTCCAATCTGTGCTGTGCGCCTGCAGGTATATAGGTAGATTCATTCTTTTCTAGGAGCATCTTTTTGTTGTTTTTGGTAACTGTCGCGATTCCGCTTACTACCACCCAGTGCTCAGTTCTATGTTGGTGTGTCTGCAATGAGAGGGCTTCGCCGGGTAATACAGTCAACTTTTTCACTTGAAATTCTTTGCCACTATCTAAAATTTCATAGTATCCCCATGGACGGAACACTTTTTTATGGGTTTCAAAATTAATCGTGGTTTCAGTCGGAATTTTTTCTACCAACTCTTTAATTTTATGTTCTTGATTTTTGTTTGCCACTAAAACGGCGTCGGAAGTTTCGACAATAATGACATTGGCTAAATTCGAGGCAGCTATGGTTCGGCGGTCGCTAAGCATTATGGAATCTTGTACCGAATCTATAATTACGTTTCCTTGTAGAAGGTTGTTTGAACTGTCTGGCTTTTGTGAACTCATGAAAGAACTCCAGGAACCGAGGTCAGACCACTTTGAATCCAAAGGAACGATCCAATTGTTATTTGAGCATCTGAGATTCTCCATAACCGCGTGATCAATGGATTTACTTTGGCACTGGTCAAATGATTCTGCTTCTGGGCGAAAAAATGTTCCGTCATCACTCCCATTTTGGAGGGACTTTTCACAAGCAGCCAAAATATCAGGAGCGTGATATTTCAATTTACCTATCCAGGAGCTAGCTTTCATAATAAACATNCCACTGTTCCATAAGAATTCTTGAGATTCAAACATGTCCTGAGCTGTTCTACTATTTGGCTTCTCGTAAAACTCACTGAGCTGAAAATACTTATCTTCGTGTGTTTCACCCTTTTTTATGTACCCGAAGTTCACGTCAGGTTTCTTAATATCTATTCCAAAGGTTACTATTCCGCCTTGTTTGGCTAGTTTATATGCCAGTTCTACTGCTTGAAAGAAACCTATATCTTCTTGTATGGAATGATCGGATGGCATGGAGAATAAGACAGTATCCCCAAATTTATCTAAAAGGAAAAGTGCTGCGAGGGTCANTGCTGGAGCTGTATTTTTGGAAACAGGTTCCAAAAGGATCTTTTCAGGAAATGCTGACATAGAATTCATCTGGTTTGTTAGCAAAAACCGATTTTGCTCGTTACACACTATAAGGGGTTCTTTTAAACCTAAATTTAATGTTCTCTGAACGGTATTTTGAATGAGTGACTTATGATTGTTGCTTTTCAAAAACGGTTTGGGATATTGGTTTCTGGACAGTGGCCATAACCTTTTGCCTGAACCACCTGCCAATATAACTGGTCTCAAATTCACAGCCCGTTGTACCTCTCAGGGACGCAGTAAAAAGTAAAGAAAAATCTAAGTGAAGTATAGATTTTATTTAATTGGTGGGTCAATTAACAGCATACATATCTTGTCTATAGAGGTCCTGCTAAAATAAAATCCAAAGCCAGCTTACTTTATGTAATTTTAGGATAGGGTGTTAGGCATAGGTACTTAAGGAGAAATGCAATGGGTATTTTAGATGGAAAAGTTGTTGTAGTTACGGGTGCTAGTCGAGGTATAGGGGCAGAGATTGCTAGGATTTTTGCTAAAGAGGGCGGGAAAGTGGTTTGCGCTGCAAGGACCTTAAAAGAGGGAGATCATCCGCTGGAAGGATCACTTCAAAAGACTGTGAGTGACATCAATGATGCTGGCGGTGACGCTAAACCAGTTACTGTCAATATATCCTTACCTGAGGATTGTGAGCGTTTATTCAGTGAAGCACATGATCTTTATGGAAATGTTGACGTGCTGGTTAATAATGCTGCACTAACGTATTTTATTCCGGTAAGAGATTATCCAATTAACCGTTGGATGAGATCTTGGGCAGTTAATTTTCATGCTCCATTTATTCTTAGCCAGTTGGCTTTAGAGGATATGATTCCAAATGGCTCTGGGAGCATTGTAAATATTTCATCAGGAGCAGCCATTGGACCAGGACGTGGTCCTTATACTGATGTTTCAGCGAATTCCGGAGGTACTTGTTATGGTGCGGAGAAAGCAGCCTTAGAGAGGTTTACTCAAGGTTTGGCACAGGAAGTATACAGTGACGGGATTTCCGTCACGTGTGTTTCCCCATCCCAAGTGGTACCCACACCAGGTACAGTTTTTCATAATTTGGTAACTGGTATGGATGACCCTAGAGGAGAGCATCCTGAATTGATGGCCAAGGCGGCCCTACTGTTAGCAACAGAGCCTATCGGAAAAGTGACCGGTAGAGTTACATATAGTCAACAAATTCTAAAGGAATTTGGATGGATTGAAGAAGCTAGAGGTACTGGTGTGGACAATGACAGAGTAGGCAGTGGCTATAGCCTAATATAATTAGGAGCTTGCTTTTATTCTCACAAATGTAAATCAAACCAGCTAAACATTGTATGTAAATGGCTTGCCTTTGAAGGCACTCTGTGGTTACTTTGAATCAACCAATAAATATTGTCGTACGTGGTGAATTAGCCATGGGATCATGCAGCGTTTTAAGGTGTACATTGCAGAGGTGGAAAAGCTATGAAACTTACTCGGGCTAGAGTAGTAAATTATAGAAGTATTGATGACTCTTCATGGGTAAACATTGATGATGTTACTGCCTTAGTTGGTAAAAATGAGTCTGGTAAAACTGCGTTCCTCCAAGCTATAAGGAAGATAAATTCAATTTCTGGTGATGAAGATGGATTTACTATCAGAGATTATCCCCGGAAAGGTTATATAAAATACAAGAAAATTCATGAACAGAATCCATGTGAGGTGGCCCAGGCTGAATTTGAATTAACCCCTGAAGAAGTGGGTGAAATTGAGGCTAATTTTGGAAACGGAGTTTTAGCTTCAAATAAAGTCATCGTTACTAAGAATTATAAAAATGATCGGGCTTGGAAAATTGAATTATCAGAGTCTAGTTCAAATTCCCCTAATACGAATACTTTCACCCAACCCTCAAACCCTACCCCGACCTCCTTTCAAAACCCTGTTCAGAATATTGAACCCAGTATTAGTGTTTCTGAAAAAATTGCTGAGCAATTTATGGAAAAGTGGCTGCCAAAATTTGTCTATTTTGATAATTACAGTTTGATGCGCGGAAAGATATCAATAAATGAACTCAGGGAAAGATCGGAAAATGGAGGTCCGTTAGATGACGCAGATAGAACCTTCTTATCTTTATTAACTTTATCTGGAGTTTCTTTGGAAGATTTGGAGAAGGACCTCGGTTATGAAGACATTAAAGTTGAGCTTGAATCTGCTTCGATCACCATTACAGATGAAATTTTTGAATATTGGCAGCAGAACCGTCAATTGAAAGTGGAATTTGATGTATCGCAAGCGGATCCCAGAGATCCTGCCCCCCTTAATGAGGGAAAAATTTTACATGTTCGAATTGAAAATGCTAGGCATAGAGTAACGGTATCTTTTGATGAGAGATCAAAGGGGTTTGTTTGGTTTTTCTCATTTTTATCATATTTCTCTCACCTGGAAGAAACAGAAAGTGGGGATCTAATAATCTTACTTGATGAACCAGGAACAGCCCTTCATGCTATGGCCCAAAAAGATTTCTTGCGGTTTATGGACGAAAGACTTTCACCGAGATGCCAGGTGCTGTATTCGACGCATTCTCCATTTATGATAGATCTTGATAAACTCCATAGAATTAGATTGGTACAGGATATGGATGGTGTTGGTACCGTGATAAGTGACGACGCTGTGCACAATGACAGAGAAACCGTGTTTCCGTTGCAAATGGCTTTGGGGTACCAGATGGCCCAAACCCTTTTTCTTGCTCCCCATTGTTTGATGGTCAACTCACCGTCAGATCTTATATATCTTCAAGTTCTTGGAGACATGGTGACAGAAGTATCCGGGGTAAGAATAGATCCAAGGTGGGTAATTATTCCTGTAGGTAGTACGGATAATTTATCCACTTTTGTAACACTTCTTGGGGATAATTACGTCAGTGTGGCAGTTATGATGGACCTTACCCCAACTAATAAGGAAAAGATAGAGGCTATAAATAAGAAAAATGAAAGCGAGGGCGAGAATCCTGTAAAGTGGGTTCAGGTTACTCGTGTTAGGGATGCAGATATAGAGGATTTATTTGATCCTAAGGTCTATCTTGAATTGGTGAATCTATCATATGCAACACAACTGGATGAACCTCTTACTATGAGGACCATTACTGATAGTAATCCAAGGATTGTGGAGAGATTGAAGGCTTATTTTAGCAGGATGGGGATTGCTGGAGGTGTTTTTGATCGATATGTTCCAGCTTCCTACTTGTTAGAAAACTTTGATAGTTTCAAAGGTAATTTATCAGAAGATACTTTGGAAAAAATACAGACTCTTGTTGAAAGAATAAATTCTTTAATAGTAGACAATGATTTGTTGAATGTTAAAGAAATGTCAGGTAGAGATAAATCTTGGAAATCAAGTGTTGGCCCCGGGAAAGACAATACGGTTAATATAGGGACTTTAAATATAGATTCAACAGAGCCAGCTACTCCAATAGGATCCCTACCGGTTCAAACCCAGTTTTAAATTATCTTGGAAAATTCTGCTTATCTCAGTGCAGTTGCACAAACTTTAAGCCTCGCTGACTTCGAAAGGGCTAAGCACAGCCCAAATCATTCAATATTTCATTTAGATAGGATGCGTCTACTGTGTGAGGCTCTAGGCAATCCTCAATCAAATTTCCCGTCGATCCATATAGCAGGCACTAAAGGGAAAGGTACTACCTCAGCAATGGTCACTTCGATACTAGCGGTTTCAGGATATAAAGTAGGTTTGATAACTTCTCCCCATCTACATTCGTTGACTGAAAGAATCCGAATTGGATTTGACCCTATACCTAAAAAAGATTTTGTTGACCTAGTCAAACAGATGTGGCCGTCAGTAGTACAGGTTGGGGAAAATGGTCAGTTTGGAGGTGTTACCTGGTTTGAATTCATGGTGTCTGCGGCTTTTAATTATTTCAACCAATGTAAAGTCGATTTTCAGGTAGTTGAAACTGGCCTTGGAGGTAGATTAGATGCCACCAACATAATTTCTCCTATCGCTACAGTTATCACTTCCATAAGTCTCGATCATACAAATATATTAGGCGATACATTGCCAAAAATTGCAGCGGAAAAGGCAGGAATAATAAAGGATGGAGTTCCTATAATTGTTTCACCTCAGAAAAATGAACCAATGGAAGTAATCGTAGAAGTAGCTGACAATCTTAATGCCCCTATCAAGAAAGTGGCTGATGAGTATGAAGTTGTGGTTAAGAATCAGGACTTATCTGGCCAATCCATAGAAATTATTTCTAACCAAAGAAGCTATGAATTTACCTTGCCGTTGCTAGGGATGCATCAAGCTGAAAACGCCATTACAGCAATTTGCACTATTGAGACGTTGCAAGAGTTGGGCTACTCGATTAGCAAAGATTCTGTTGAATTAGGATTATCAAATGTATCTTGGCCAGGTAGGTTTGAAGTATTGAGAACTTCAAAACCAGTTGTGATTGTAGATGGTGCTCATAATCCCTATTCCATTCAAAAATTAGTAAATACGCTTAATACCACTTTCAAAAAACCAAATGTGACTGTTATTTTTGGGGCGATCGGTGGTCATGATGTAGACAAAATGCTCGAGCCATTAAAATCACTCAACATAACTCTAATTCCCGTGTCATCGAGGCATCCTAAGTCAATTGACAGTAAAATCGTAAAGATAGCTGCAATTAATTCCGATATAGATACGACAAGGGAATTTATGACAGTCAGTGAGGGACTAGAATATGCTTTGAAAGTTTATTCTGATAGAGATTTGATATTGGCTACGGGGTCTTTGTCAGTCGTAGCTGAAGTGTCGGAGGTATTAAAGCAAATTTCGCCTGAGATATATCCCGATTTGTCTTAAAATAATAAGAATCAAAAAACGATAATAACAAACTGGAAGAAGAGGGTTTAAAAAATAATGGCAAAAGATGGTACAAGGGTAGTAGTTACCGGATTGGGTGTGATGTCTCCTTTGGGAGAGACGGTGGATGAATTTTGGGATGGGTTATCTGTGGGGCGTTCAGGTATCGGTAAGATTACCCAATGTGATACGGATGGGTTTCCAGGTGATATAGCTGGAGAAGTCACGGGCTTCGATGCTGGCCAATATGCTAACCCAAAAGAGACTCGGAGAATGGCTCGATTTGCTCAATTTGCCGTAGCTGCAGCGGCTACGGCAATTGAAGATTCAGGCATCGATGTGTCCCTTAATAATGAGAGGATCGGGGTTGTGATGGGAAACGGAAATGGAGGATTCCCTACTACGGAAGATAACGCCAAGGTATTATTTGAAAAAGGTGGTATGCGTGTAAGCCCTTTCTTCATTCCAATGATACTTCCTAACATGGCAGCAGCTCAGGTTAGTAGGGTATTTGGTTTGAAGGGCTATTCATCGACTGTAATCACGGCATGCGCAGCTGGTAATCAGGCAGTGGGAGAAGCTTATGAGGCTATCAGGAGAGGTGCTGCAGATGTCATAGTGGCTGGGGGATGTGAGGCTGGAATTAGTAGGATTGGGCTAGGAGGATTTCACGTTATTCGAGCATTAAGTAGGTATGATGGAGCTCCGGAAAATGCTAGTAGACCTTTCGATTCAAACCGAGATGGATTTGTTCCAGCAGAAGGAGCAGGTATATTGATAATGGAAACATTAGATCATGCCATAGCCCGAGGAGCTGAAATAAAGGCGGAAATTGTGGGTTATGCGGTGTCCTCGGATGCGTTTCATGCTGTACAGCCTGATGAAAATGGGGAAGGGGCAGCAAGGGCTATAAAGTGGGCAATAGAAAACGCCAATAAGGAATTAGGTGACATTGATTATATCAATGCACATGGTACATCGACTCCGCTTAACGATGCGTCTGAAACGAAGGCAATCAAACTTGCTTTTGGTGATCTCGCTTATGACATTCCGATCAGCTCCAACAAGTCAATGATAGGACACGCTTTGGGTGGAGCAGGGGCAATTGAAGCTGTGGCTTCCGTAAAAACAATACAGTCGAACCTAATTCCACCGACAATAAACTACGAAAGCCCGGATCCGGAATGTGATCTCGACTATGTCCCAAATGTGGCAAGAAAATCTGAGGTCAACACCGTACTTTCCAACAATTTCGGGTTCGGTGGTCAGAATGCATGTGTTGTGTTTAGTACATACAAGGAATAATCACCTTTTGCTTCAATAAATTAAGGGATATCAAACCTTTCGGAGATGGGAGGTTTACTCCACATAGAGTCGGCATTTTTCATCGCATTCGCCCTTTCCGGGCTTTTCTTCCATTCATCGTAAATGTTGTCGTTTTCCCAAATTACTAAAGAACTAATTTGGGTAGGGTCTGTTTTGGATAACAATGTGGTTCGGTTGATAAATCCAGGCGCCTTGCTTTGAGCTGCGCCATTTCCGTCCAGAAGGTTTCTGGCTTTTTCAAATTTATCTTGCGTAGCCCAGTGGTGGGTTAGGACTCCAATCATTTTCGCCTCCATAATTATGAATATTTGGAATTTTAGATATCAATGTCTATAAACGTTGTGATATGAGCGCTGGCAGTTTTAGTTCATTCCCTCGTGCGAACTTTATCAGATCTATATATGGTTCCTCTTTGCTCTTTAAACATATAAGATTTTCTAATTGATGATGAGATCGTGTTCACATTTAGTCTTACAATTATGCACTTTATGAGGTGATATATGGACTTAAAGCGTTACATACGAAATGTTGTAGATTTCCCTCAACCTGGGATTGTTTTTAGGGATATTACCCCATTATTACTTAACCAAGAATCTTTTCGATATTGTGTGAAAGCATTCTCAGAACGCTCTAAAGCGATTTCTCCGGATCTCATAGTGGGCATAGAATCCAGGGGGTTTATTTTTGGCTCAGCATTGGCCTACGAAATGAAGTTACCGTTTGTGCCTATCCGTAAGCCCGGTAAATTACCTTTCTCTGTTGAAGAAGTTGAGTATGAACTTGAGTATGGTTCAGATATAGTCCAAATTCATTCAGATGCTCTGAAACCTCATCAAAGAGTTGTTTTGGTTGATGATCTGATTGCAACTGGAGGCACCATACAAGCTTCTAGAGTGCTGGTAGAGAAAATGGGCGGAGAGGTAGTTGGTATTAACTCCGTGATACTTCTTAAGGAAATTTGTCCACCGAAAATATTGCAAGATGAAGCTTTATTCTATTTGGTTGATTTTTAGAAATTTGACATACATATTGATGTCTGTAAGCATTCGTGATGCAGCAATTTTCAGTTTTTAATTTCATAGCAATCAACTTTGAAACGATTCATTTTCGTGGAGGTGACTAATGTATGCTATAACGTTAGGTGGTATGTCCGGAGGAGGCGCGAGAGACATAGGTCCATTGGTGGCTCAAAAATTAAAAGCTGACTATGTAGACAGGATTTTCCTGTCTACTATCGCAAGAGAGGTCGGAGCTACCGTTGAGGCTTTACACCAAAGGGAAGAAAAACTCCCCACTCGGTCTGAAAGATGGATACAAACCCTGCAGCGACTTCTAGAGCGTTCAGCGGTTACAGGTTCAGCAGGTGATCCCTATTTTGGTCCTGGTATAACTGCCTTATTGACAGAAGAATATGAAGACATGCCTCAGCCAACAATAACTCGTGGCCATGAACTTGAGGATGAAGTCTATATTGAGGCCATAGAATCTACCATGAAGGAAATGGCTGTTGATGGAGATGTAGTTTTCGTAGGTAGAGGTGGGCATATGATTTTAAAAGAAATGGATAACGTGTTAAGGGTTGGCATTGTTGCATCATTTGAAGATAGGGTTGAAACCATAATAACCAGGGAATCTATAGGCAGAGACGCTGCTATTGGCATTTTGAATCAGCGAGACGAAGCAAGAAAACATTTTTTTAAAAAGTTTTTTGAATTGGATGATCCTGACAGCCCGGATCTATTTCATTTCACTATTAATACAAGTGAAATTAGCACCGGTTATGCTGCGGATATGGTTATTCAAAACTTGAAAGCACTTTCAGAAGGCAGCCTGAATAAATAATTTAAGGAGAATTATTACGTTTATGAGTTGTTAGTATTCGATCTGTTCATTAGAATGTGCTACACCGATTGAGTTAATTTACCCAATTGACAATTAATACCTGAATAGGCAACAAGGGGGAAGATCGTATGGCTCCGTTGCTGGAAGTAAAAAATTTAAAGACACATTTTTTCACGGCAGATGGTGTTGTGAAAGCTGTAGATGGGATCTCTTACGATGTAGCCGAAGGAGAAGTCGTGGGCATTGTTGGGGAGAGTGGGTGTGGAAAGAGTGTTGGTGCTATGTCGATTATGCGGTTGGTGGCTAGCCCGCCAGGTCGTATTGTTGACGGTGAAGTCCTGTTTGGCGGCGAAGACCTTGTCCAAATGGACGAAAAGGAGATGAGGAGTATTAGGGGTAACAGCATATCGATGGTTTTCCAGGAACCAATGACCTCTTTGAACCCAGTTCTTACAGTTGGACGTCAATTAACTGAGACTTTAGAATTGCACCAGAATATGAACAAATCTGAAGCTAGGGAAAGGGCTTCTGAATTGCTTACTATGGTGGGTATTCCTGACTCTGAAACTCGTTTGGATGATTATCCTCATCAATTCAGTGGCGGTATGCGGCAGAGAGTCATGATAGCTATGGCTTTAAGCTGCAACCCCAAATTGATAATTGCTGATGAACCCACAACAGCGTTAGACGTAACGATTCAGGCACAGATATTGGAATTGATGCAAGATTTGTCTAGAGATTTAGGTACTGCCTTAATCATAATCACCCACAACTTAGGGGTTGTGGCTAGATATGCTGACCGAGTTATAGTTATGTATGCAGGTAAAATTGTGGAAACGTCTAGTGCGGTGGAGATATATAAAAATCCGATGCACCCGTACACTATAGGTCTTCTTAATTCCGTGCCACGCTTGGATGCAGATGATGATACAAGAGAGAGATTGCAAGCGATTGAGGGGATGCCTCCTAATTTGGGTAATAGACCTTCAGGGTGCGGTTTTCAATCTAATTGCCCGTCTCCGAGTGATGAGTGCTTAACCTTAGAACCTGTTCTGCGAGAGGATGAACCTAATCACTGGGTAGCATATTGTGC
>PBWI01000030.1 GCA_002728195.1 Chloroflexota bacterium | reverse complement strand
GGCTTGAGTGAACCTCAATTGAAGATCAGGAAAATTATTCCTTTGACCTCTTATACCAATATTTCGTATCCGATTGCAGTGATTCAAAACAAAAAATCTGGACTTAGTAAAGAGTTTGTTGATTATCTGCTAACTTCTGAAACTGCACAGCTTTTCCAATCCTATGGTTTTAGGTAAATGATGGTTGAATTAATTCTGCTGTCCATCAAAGTCGCAACTGTTGCTACTTTGATTAATATTCCTATTGCTATTTATATAGGCTGGCTAATCGGGAGAAGAAATATTAAGGGGAAAGTAATTCTTGAGACTGTTATTTCTTTACCGTTGGCCTTACCTCCCGTTGTGACAGGATATTTTTTACTTATTTTGGTAGGGAGAGAATCTGCNTTTGGGCAGATATCCCAATTTTTGTTTGGGACTGATATCGTTTTNACCTGGGTGGCCTCAGCAATAGCTGCGTCGGTTGTTTCCTTTCCTCTGATGGTTAGGGCTATCATCGTTGCGATGCAAGGAGTTGATATTACTCTGGAAAGATCAGCTCGTTCTCTTGGAGCTGGTCCAATTCGAACCTTTATACTAATAACTTTGCCTTTGTGTTACAACGGGTTGGTGGCGGGNATACTCCTTGGATTTGTTAGAGCCATTGGAGAATTTGGAGCGACAATAGTAGTGGCAGGTAACATCCCAGGCCGAACCCAAACCATTCCATTGGCTATCTACAGTAAAGTCCAGTTGGGGAAAGATTCCGAAGCTATGAATTTGATAATAGTATCCACCATTTTGGCAATCATCACGCTGATAATTCACCATTGGTTAATTGTACGAGGATCTAGGAAATCTCAAAGGTAATATCGAATGGTTCTTGAAATCGATATCAAAAAAGAATTTAACGGATTTAAATTGCTTATGGATGCTGTGGCTAATGAAGGCATAACTGGCATTTTTGGCCCTTCAGCTAGCGGTAAGTCAACTCTATTGAATTGTATTGCTGGTTTCGAAAAACCAGATCATGGACTGATATCTCTTAATTCTGAAATTCTCTTCTCATCGTCTCTCAAAATCAACATTCCTACAGAGAAACGAAAGGTCGGATATGTTCATCAACACTCTGCACTGTTTCCTCATTTAACGGTGAGGAAAAATGTGGAATTCGGACTTAATTTAACTGAAGATTCAAGAAGAATGATCAGTCTTCAGGAATTGGTTAACTTATTTCATTTGGACAGGATAATGGATCGTGGCGTTTTGAATTTATCAGGTGGAGAACGCCAACGGGTCGCTTTGGCGAGAAGCCTAGCCGCATCCCCAGAATTATTGCTTTTAGACGAGCCATTGGCTTCGTTGGATTTACCTTTTAGAGGCTTCATATTGGAAAAATTAAAAGAAGTTTCTCGAGCATTGGATTTGAACATGATTTATGTCTCACATTCGATTTCTGAAATGATGGCATTGGTTGATTCAGTGATTGTTATCAGTAGCGGAAAAAAATTGACCGAAGGGAATCCCTCATTGCTACTGAATAATGGCGAGATTGCGGATTACATAGATTACAGTTCCTTGGAAAATATTGTTCAAGGAATCGTAGAGGAACACTTGAGTTCTGCTCTGTCAGTGGTATCCATAGGAGATGCTAGGCTTGTCACCNCGAAACTCAAATTAAAGATTGGNGAGCACATAAATATTTCTATAAAGGCNGCAGATATTATTGTCAGTAAATACCATCCTAATGCCATAAGCGCTAGGAACATACTAAAAGGTGTTGTTTCACGGATCAATAGTTCACCCAATTTCGCATTTTTGGATTGTGACATTGGTGGCGCTANCCTTATAGCTGCCCTCACAAATCATTCTTTGATTGAACTGGGATTCGAAAAGGGTGACGATATTTTTCTGATTCTAAAAGCTACAAGTATTAATCCTATGGAATCGTTGTGAGTTAGTCCCACATTATCACGGTTATATGAGTAAGTTGTTTTTAGATTTAACCAGTTTGCCTCGGGATAGTATCGTATTAACGTTGTGAAGAGTACTTATGTCGGTAGAGGGGTCTCCGTTTACGACGACAATATCTGCAGATTTTTCTTTTTCCAGAGTCCCTATTTCATCTTCCAGACCAAGACATTCTGCTGATGTTTTGGTTGAACAAGTTATGGCCTCAAGAGGGGATATGTTCATGTCGTTTACCATGACTTCAGGAATGTATGCGAAATCGTCAAAATGAGCATTTGTCATTCCTGAATCCATGCCAGTTACAAATTTAACCCCTCGATCCCACATGTCTCTTAAGATCTCAAATCGTTTTTCAGGGTCTCTCATTGCTCCAGAATCAGGTTTGATTGGCCTTCCCCTCAAGCGGTTTAGGTGAGAGAGGGCTAATGTTGGATCTACGTAGATGCCCTTTTCTGCTATCTCATCCGCCACATCCGGATCGTAGTCATATAGTTCTGAGGGATCGCTCGACATCCATGAGCAGTGTATGAGGTTGTGTATCCCGGCTTTTACGCAATTTTTCACCCCTTCGGCAGCGTGGCAGTGGGCCGCAACTTTTAGTCCAAGTCGATCGGCATCATCTACGGCATTTTTAAGAACCTCTGATGAGTACTGAGGCGCCCGCACATTGGTCCCAGGGGTAAACCCTCCTCCAGTTGACATTATTTTTATGCAATCAGCTCCTAGTTTAAATTGCTGTCTGATTGCCTTAATTACTTCTTCTGATGTGTTCGCTTCCGTTCCAAACATATTACAGTGACCACCTGTTGTGGTTATAGGTGTACCAGCGACTAGAAGCCTGGGGCCTGGAATGATTCCGTCATTAATTCCCTGTCTGAGAGGGAACACAACTTCGTTCCTGCTTCCGAGATCCCTCATTGTGGTGACGCCTGAAGAAAGCGCGGCTCTAACAGCTTGTGTGCCTCTCAATAGGAACGTTTCGTTGCTTTCTGTCGTTATATGCTCGTATGCATCAGCTTCGGAGCTGCAATGTATATGGGAATGCATTTCGATGAACCCTGGGAGGGTAGATCCTCCGGGAATTACAAGTGTTTCAGCGTTATTTTTATCGGACTGTGTTAGCTGGTCAGAGGTACAAACCTTTATGATTTTNCCTTCCTCAGTCACAACAGCACCATTTTTTAACGGTTCTGATCCTGAGCCATCTATTAGTCTGTCTGATTGGATTATATATTTCATGAATCGTTTTCCATCTCTTGTAAAGTTGTGGGCATTATATAGGAAGTAAGCCTCGTGAATAGTTTGTGGTCAGTTGCTCTGTCTCAGCCTCCACAATATACTTCCTTTTGCTTAACAATTGGAGGAAACATGAGTGATTTAATATGGTCAGTAAATCCCTTTGGGGGAGCCGTCATTGACCCCGATTCCGTCTCGTCTACAGTTGCTGAATTTGCTTCAGAAATAGTGAAGGCTATACCCAAATGGCGTGAGGAGAACATAAAAGTCGCATGGCTGGAGATTCCGAAAGATTCTTTTAGTGTCATTGCCAAGGCTTCGGAAGAAGGGTTTGTTTTTCATCATGCTAATGAAGATTATGCCATGATGACATTACAGGTTGAACAAAATTCCTTCGTCCCACCATACGCAACCCATTATATAGGTGTTGGTGGGGTTGTTATAAATCAGCAAAAAGAATTATTAGTAGTATCGGAAAGGTATCGGGCAGCAGGCAGAGGTCCCGGCTATAAATTGCCGGGAGGAGCCTTACAACCTGGCGAACATTTAGCCGAGGCTGCTGTGAGAGAANTNTATGAAGAGACGGGCATTTCTACCACATTTGAGGCACTTACTTTTTTTAGACATTGGCATGGATATAGGTACGGGAAGTCAGATATATATTTTGTGGCCAGGTTGTCTCCACTTGATAACNATATAACAATGCAAGTAGAGGAAATAGCCGAGTGTTTATGGATGCCTGTGGATAAATTCCTTAATGAAGACTCCGTGCATTTATTCAACAAGACAATAGTGAAATCAGCAACTGAGAACCAAGGGTTAAAGGTTACGTCAATTGATGGTTACGAACCTGCGGACAAATTTGAATTTTTTATGCCTCACTGATAGCGATGTAATTGAGGCAATAAAGGATGTTTAGTAGATCACATTTTGATCGGTTTTCAGTATTAAGGGGTTAGAATAAAAATGAACCTAAAACAAAGAATTCGATCTGGAGAATTATTAATAGGCGTTTCCGTTCCTTTAGACGCCTCTGAATCTGAAATGGAGGCGATAATTAGTAAAGACGATTACGCTTTTGTTTTCACAGATAGCCAGCACGGTGCTTTCAACGAAGAAACCTTGGTGGGATTTTGCCAGTCTGCCAGTAATTTAGGAATTCCTTCACAATTCCGCATTAAACATACTAGGCATACCTATTTAATTGGGAACATACTCGATTTAGGGCCCGTGGGAATTGAAGTACCTCAAGTTGAAACTCTTGAAACGGTGCAAGAGGCTGTACATTATTTTTATTATCCCCAGAAGGGTGGTAGAAGTGTAGGCGGGGCGGCTCGCCATATGGTGGAGGGGAGATCAGATAGGATTGAGTATGGAAATTGGTGGAATAAAACCGGATTTCTATCGATACAGATAGAATCCTTACTGGCGGTAACCACTGCAAGTAAATTAGCGGTAGAGGGGGTTGACTGCCTTACTTGGGGGCCTAACGATTTACTATACGACATCGAGGCTCACCCTAATCATCCGATCCAGACTGTAGAGGATTGTGTCAAGCATGTCCTCAAGCAACTAGAAGGTACCCAAACTCGCATCAGTTTCAGGAGTTACGACCATAGGCTAAGGAGTAAATATGTAGATATGGGTGTGACGATTCTCATGGAACATCCCAAATAAGTGTCGTTCAGTTTTAAGATAACAAAACGACCGCTAAATAAATTGACACTCTTCCAGTGATGTAAGTAGAATTTGAAGGTTAAATCAAGGGAATACTAATGCCAAAAAGAACCTATCAGCCCAAAAACAGAAGACGTATGAGAGTGCACGGATTCCGATCACGTATGAGTACCAAAGCCGGCAGAAATGTCCTCAAAAGGCGAATGTTCAAAGGACGCCATAAATTAACTGTCTAGTTTATGTNCATGTTTTGAGCGGCTCAACGTCGCGCNAGACAAACANATATTGAGTGATTGCATGCAAAAATATCAGAAATTGCGAAGGTCATCTGAATTTGATTCTGTGAAGAGACATGGTGATGGTTTTTCTGATTCGAATATTGTTATGTTGGCCATGAACAGGAATGCAGTAGGAGAAAGTGGCGANTCTCGATTGGGGTTTGTTGTGTCAAAGAAAATTGGAGGCGCTGCTGTTAGGAATAAATTTAAAAGGAGACTCAGAGAATCTGCCGCTTTAATCCCCATTGTTAATGGTATGGATATTGTTTTTATAGCGAAGCAGGGGATTTTGAAATCTGATTTCAAGCAAATATCTTCTTCTGTACATAAACTGCTAGGGAATGCCAACCTTATATCGATCGAATAAACGTGAATTTAGAGAGAAATTAATTACAATAAACGTTGCCAAGCCAATGGTGTTATCCCTGTTAAGGTTCTATAAGCGGTGTGTTTCACCTTTTTTACCTGTATCCTGCAGGCACCTGCCGACGTGTTCCGAATACGCTTACTTAGCAATAGAAAAGCACGGAGTGTGTTTGGGCGCAGCTATTACTGCCAAAAGATTATTTAGGTGTAGGCCCTTTGGAACTAAAGGTTATGATCCTGTTCCATAAGCAATTGTGACACATACGAGGAAAGGTTGGTCATTTAGGAAGTATGTCTTTTAGAAACAAAATATTAGCTCTATATTTAATTTTGCTTTTACTTGGCACTATCGGCTGCACCAGTATCAATAACGCCCAAGGGTGGTCAGGTGCTTTAATTAACGACGGCCATATTGTTCTTACAAGTATGGATGGCCATATTATGGTGCTNGATAAACAGACAGGAAAACATGTTTGGAAACCGGATCTGATCAGAGTGAATGAAAAAGAAGAATCCAAGAGGGCTTCATANGGCATTCCAGCTGTATCTCAAGGAATCGTTTTTGTAGGTGTTTATGATGGGAAAATACAGGCTGTAGAAAAGGACACGGGTAGAATCGTAGAAACAGAAGTCGTAAGTGATGATTTTGAGATAATTGGCGGTCCTTTGATTCATAATGAAAAACTCTTCATTGGTTCCACTGATGGGGTGCTTAGGTCTTATATTCTTGAATTTTCAAATCAACAAGTTACGTTTAACGATCACTGGGAATTTAAAGTAAACGGGGCGATTTGGTCTACTCCGGTGGTATCAAATGGCATTCTATTAATCACTTCACTTGACCATAATGTGTATGCTCTCAAGGAAGATACTGGGGAACTAATATGGAAATCGAAGACTGGCGGTGCCATAGCAGCAACACCTGTGGTTGATAAAGGTACTGTTTTTGTCGGGTCCTTTGATAATGTGTTTTACGCTTTTGATTTATCCACCGGGGAAGAAAAGTGGACTTTTAAAAAAGCTTCAAATTGGTATTGGGGTAAACCTNCGGTTGATGGGAAAACAATTTATATTCCATCTTTGGACGGTAAACTCTATGCTTTGGATGTAAATTCAGGTAAAAAAGAATGGGAACTGGAAACTGAAGGAGCGATTGTCGGATCCCCAGCTATAGTNGCAGACATGATAGTTATTGGATCCACAGATGGTGAAATACGAATAGCTGAGACAAATTCAGGCGAACTCCTAGGTAGTTGTGATGTTGGTAAGAGTATAGAATCCCCAATAACCTCTGAAGGCTCCGATGTGTATTTCAGTGCAAGAGATCATTCAGTCAGAGCCATAACAATTAAGCCAAATGGTAACCCTGATGAAATATGGGACGCCCCATATTTCTCCGACCTATTGAAAGATGATAAAAATCCACAGCCGGGTGATTGGTCCCCCGACTGTTGATCAATTTTAGAGGAAATTAATTTGGAAATATTCTCTCAATTATGGAATAGCATCATCATCCAACCGATGATAAATAGCTTATTGGTCCTTTACAGCATGGCCATTAGTAATTTTGGTTTAGCCATAATCCTTTTTACTGTGATTATTAGAGCAGCGATGATGCCTTTGACAGTGAAGCAGAGTAGGCAAATGAAATCTATGACTGCTCTACAACCAAAAATAAAAGAGATTCAGAATAAATATAAGAATGATAAGCAAAGACAGTCGCAAGAGACGATGAAGTTGTATAAAGAACAGGGAGTTAATCCAATAGGTTGTTTAGGGCCTATGTTCATACAATTTCCGATATGGATCGGTTTGTATCAGGCGATTTTGCAAACTGTGCCTACTACCCCTGAAAGCCTGGTTAATTTGTCTGGTCATCTATATGAATGGCTACCTTTAGTTCATGATGTAGTGCCTATAAATAGTAATTTTATGTGGTTAAATTTAGCTAACCCGGACCCTCTACCCGTTTTTCCAATTTTGGTAGGGGTTTCAATGTGGTTTATGCAAAAAATGACCACCATGCCTGCCATGGATGATAGGCAAGCTTCAACCAATAGAATGATGTTGTGGATGATGCCTATTATGTTTGGGTTTTTCACGATGCAATTCCCCAGTGGGTTAGCTCTATATTGGGTAGTATCAAACGTTGTAGGAATTGTGATTCAAGGTTTCATTACTGGATGGGACCCAATCAAGAATTTATTAAATTTTGCCAGTAACCGGACACCGCAACCTGCAGCTGCTCTGGCTGGAGGACTAGGTTCGGATCTGGAGGAGGAGCAAACAGATGAAGTCGATAGAAATGACAGCCAAGACAGTGGAAGAAGCGATAGAAATCGCTCTAAAAGAGCTAGACGCCGACCGCGTAGAGGTAGAAATAGACGTCATTAGCCGGGGCAAACCTGGCATTTTAGGTATAGGTAGTGAATTGGCTGCTGTCAGGGTTACAAAAGTAGACGGGACCTCGGACACACTGAGTTCTGCCAGCGATGTCATTAATAAACTTGTTTCCTATATGGATGTCGATGTCGTTGTTAATCTTAAAGAAGCGGACAATGAAGAGACTGGAGCCCCAGTTTTTGAGATAGAAGGGGATGATTCTGGTCTGCTGATAGGCAGAAAAGGAGAGACCTTACGGTCTTTACAATTTCTAACTAGATTCATTGTAAGTAGACAAACAGGAGAAAGATCAAATATTTCGCTTGATGTCGAAGGCTATGATGAAAGAAGAAAACAGTCTTTGGCCAATTTAGCTAGTCGAGTTGCTCAAAGGGTAGTAAAAACGGGGAGATCAATTGAATTAGAACCCATGTCCGCTAGGGAGCGAAGGTTGGTTCATGTTGCTTTGGCTGAGAACACAGACGTTTATACTGAAAGTTCAGGAGAGGGGCGAGATAGAAGGGTGGTAGTAATCCCCTCATAAAACTTCGAACATTTACGTGATGACGATTAATATGCTGACGGGTTTTTATATTTGTCAACTGTCATTACAACAACCTTGCCAATATCTAGTAACATAATGACCTAGAGATACAACATTCGGACCCNTAACTATGCAACAGCCAGGTAACTTTAATGCCTCACTGGAAAAAGTGGCCAAAGTGTCACTTTANGTATTTATTGGTCTTGTTNTTTGCTTCGGTCTATACCTTGTCAGAGGGGCCTTGTTNCCTTTTGTCTTAGGTATTGTTCTTACATATATTCTGAATCCATTTGTTAATTTCTTTGAGAAATTTATTCCGCTTCGAAATTCAAAACCTAAATTGGCCCGAACTCTATCGATTGCAATCGTAACATTGAGTTCTTTCTTGATAATTGCTGGTGGTCTGCTCTTAGTCATACCGCCAATGTTTAAGCAATCGAGTGAGTTGATTGCTGACATACCGAATTTAATCAGAGATGCAAGGACAACAGTGGAAAGTTGGAATACGGAATATGCCTCCAATATTCCAGAAGAAATACGAGTGGAAATTGATCGATTGTTGGAAAATGGTGGTGAGATACTATTGGGTGCTTTTCGAGGCCTTTTGAGCAGGACGGCAGTAGCTGCCGTTCATGCCCTTACTCTTGTTGTGGGGCTAGTAGTATTACCTTTGTTTGTATTTTACTTTTTGAAGGATAGAGAATCTGTTCGGGAATCTTTCGTAGAAGTGTTTCCGACAGATATTCAGATTCACGTCGTATATGTTCTTAGAATTCTTAATCGAATTATTGGAGCTTATGTTCGGGCTCAATTTACATTAGCGGCTGTAGTCTGGGCTTTGATTTCCATCGGCTTAATGCTCATGAGTGTAAAATACGCAGTACTCTTGGGGGCAGTTGCAGGTATATTTGAATTGGTCCCAATTGTGGGTGCTTGGCTCGCTGTTATACCTACTATCATTGTTGTTCTTTCTACATCCCCCGAAAAAATTCTTTGGGTATTACTTTTGTACCTAGGTGTTCAGCTATTCCAAGGCGGCGTTATAGTGCCCAGAGTTCAAAGCTTTGCCATGAAGTTACATCCATTGATGATATTGATATCTATAGTGGTTGGTAGTGAAATAGCTGGTCTTTGGGGCGTCGTTTTGGGGCCTCCAATCGCCGCTTCCATTAAAGAACTAATAATATATTTCAATAACCCTCCCCAATACGGCATTATGGCAGAGGAAAATGAAATACTTGAACCAGATACAAGTGATATTGGGTAAAGAATATAAATTGAAGAAGCGGATTCAATTATGGTGAAAAGACAGGGTTTTGAAGAAAACAAGCTCCAACTCATTTCCTTGAACTCAACAGGCTTTGAGAATGAGTCATACATGAATCTTTTTTGGGGTCTAGAGGATTCGATAGAGGAAATAAACAGCAATGCATCTGCTGCTGTGGTTTTAGTGGATTTAAGTGACGTTATTTTGANCCCTAAAACCTTCGATGTTGGGTATGAATCTTATTTCATNAGTGATCTGATTTCAGATATNAAGTTGCCGACCATCGGCATTGTTAACTCTGAAGCNCATCTCGCATTACTTGAGTTGTTTTTATGTTTTGACATNCGGGTCGCAAGCAAGAAAAGTAAGTTCTCGATGTCACATATTGTGAATGGTTTCACGCCGACCGATGGTGGGACCCAAAGGCTTCCTCGTATAGCAGGGACAGGTAGGGGAATGGAGTTGTTGTTGACGGGCAGGGTTTTTTCTGCTGAAGAAGCTGTGGACATAGGTGTTGTGCAATATCTTTTTTCTAAAAATGTAGTTGATGAAGCTATTGCGTTGGGGTCTCAAATAGCTGCTCATGGNCCCATTGCTGCCCAATATCTGAAAGAGGCGATTTTGAGTGGGGCTGATATGACTTTGAGTCAAGGTTTGAGATTAGAGACCGACCTAAATGTGATTTTGCAGAGTACTAATGATAGGGCTGAAGGGATTGAATCTTTTCTGAGCAAAAAATCGCCTAAGTTTATGGGTAGGTGATACAAATTAATGAAATTAAANAGCCCAAAAGATGAAGTGATTTTGTATCATGCTAACGATGGGGTAGCTCACATTAAGTTGAATAGGCCAGAACAAATAAATGCTTTCAATGTTGAAATGAGAGATATGCTTTTTCAAACTTTGGAGCTTTATAGAGACGATAGTGAATCAAAAGTTGCGATTATTAGTGGNGAAGGAAAAAGAGGGTTCTGTGCNGGGGCTGATCTAACCGAATTTGGGACGGCNCCATCTCAAGTCATTTCTAGGGAAGTTCGGTGGGAAAGGGATTTATGGGGACTTTTCATTTCTCTTAAAAAACCGATCATAGCCAAATTACACGGATACGTTATTGGGTCTGGGATTGAAATAGCTGCTCTTTGTGATATCCGAATTGCTGCTGATACTTCTGTTTTTAGGATGCCAGAGGTCGCCTTGGGTATGATACCTGCAGCTGGAGGGACTCAAACATTGCGTAATATGATCGGGGCTAGCAAGGCTCTTGAAATAATTATGACTAATAGANTGCTNCATGCTTCGGAAGCATTTAAAATTCGATTGGTTGACCGCATTGTTACGGAAAANAATCTTGATAGTGCAGTNCAAAATGTAGCAAGAAGTTTGGTTAAATTAAACCCGAAATTGTTGTCATCTGTGAAGGAATCTGTGATTAATGGCTTGGAGTTNAATATGGATCGTGGGGTTCAATATGAAAGGCGTAATTTCATCTGAGTGGAGTAATTTGCTTAGGATTTTTGAATCAAAATTGTTGGCTGCCCGGCCAGGATTCGAACCTGGGTCGAAGGAGTCAAAGTCCTTAGTGCTACCACTACACCACCGGGCATCATTTTATTTGAAAGGTTACAAGAGTCTAGTATATCCCAATAAGTGGTGTTCTAGTTAGATTTTTTCTGTATATACTTAACCTTTGATTATGGCTTGGTATGGTTTGCTGCACCGGCTTTCATACCATTCAATGTGTATTAAAAAAGGGAGATCTCCTTGGTTACAAATGCTAATGAATTCAAAGGTGTCGTAGAGAAAATAAAAGATAATATTCAGCAGGTTATAGTTGGTAAATCGGACGTTATTGACTCAGTTTTGATTTCGATACTTTGTAATGGTCATGTACTTGTCGAAGATGTCCCCGGCTCCGGTAAAACCACCTTAGCCCGAGCAGTAGCATCTTCATTAGACTGCAGTTTCGGAAGGATTCAATTTACCCCTGATTTGATGCCATCTGATGTTGTAGGCGTCAACTGGTTTAATCAAAAATCAAGCGAATTTGAATTTCAGAGTGGCCCAATATTTAATCAAATAATACTAGCCGACGAAATCAATAGAGCGACTCCAAGAACCCAATCAGCACTACTTGAATCTATGCAAGAATCACAAGTAACGGTAGATGGAGATAGCCGGAATTTACCAACACCGTTTATTGTGCTAGCTACTCAAAACCCCTTAGACATGGAAGGGACGTTCCCGCTTCCAGAAGCTCAGCTGGATAGATTCTTAATGAAAATTTCATTAGGATATCCATCTAAGGAAGAAGAGGCAGACATCGTACTTCGTTTTCATAAAGAAGGTTTTTCTGAAGATTTACAGCCTGTTGCGAATGGCGACACAATAAAGGATTTGGAGAGCTTTTCTTCGTTAGTTAAGGTGGAAGAGAATATCCGCGACTATATTATATCCATAGTTCGTGCCACCAGAGAAAATGATAAATTGGTCATTGGGGCTAGTCCGCGAGGTTCTTTAGGTCTTTATAAATGTAGCCAAGCAAGGGCAGCATTGAACGGTAGGGATTATGTAATACCTGATGATGTAAAAAGTCTGATTTATCCTGTATTGTCACATAGGATCATTCCTACATCTAGTGCTCGTTTAAGAGGGTTTGGTGGGAATGAAATATTAGAAGAAATAGTGTCAGAAATCACTGTGCCAATGGAAGTGAGCTGACCTAAAGTTATGGTTAAAAAATTTTGGCATGATTTTTGGGTTCTGATAATAATTACCCTGGTAGTTATTGGAGTGTTTTCAGGTCAAGGTATGCTTCTAGGTCTGTCTGTTATGAGTCTTCTAGTTGTATGTTTGGCATGGTTGTGGAATAAAGTTTCACTCGAAAACCTCCAATATATTAGGGTAATACCACAAAAAAGGGTTTTCATTGGGGATACAATCCCTTTTCGTATAGAGCTTCACAATAAAAAGCCAATACCAGTATCTAGAATTGACATAGTGGACGACATTCCTGACTGCTTAAATCTTGTCGGCCCAGACATTAAACCAAGTGCGACTTTTGATGCTGTTTCAATGACTCATTCGACATCAGTGTCTGGCTATCAAAAAACATCATGGGACTACTCACTTAAACCGAATAAAAGGGGGTTTCATAGATTGGGGTCTGTGAATATTTTTGGTGGAGACATATTTGGGCTGTTTCAGAGCAAAAAAACATCCCCTACTCGTGACTATATTCTGGTTTATCCTCAAATAATAAATTTACCTGATTTGGGTATGCCTGAATCGAGACCATTAGGTGAAAAAGTGACAGGTCTAAACATATACCAAGACGTGTTTTGGAATAGAGGTATTAGGATTTATGAAAAAGGAGATCCTCTAAATACCATCGACTGGAAGTACACGGCAAAAAAAACACAATTAATGGTAAAAACATTTGAATCTACGAATAAGAATGATGTTATTTTGGCTGTTTCGGTCGAAACATCTGCAAAAGTATGGGAAGGTTATTCCGCAATAAACTTAGAGCGAGTAATAACTGCGGCGGCATCGGTAGCGAACCACTGTAGCGCTGAAGGGTTGAATCTTGGGTTGTTTTCCAATGGTACTCCTGTTTTATCCGATCTACCTATGAAAATACCCGCATCTCAATCAGAAGAACAGCTAAAATTGATATTGGAGACATTAGCTACCTTAGGACCGATTGCATCAGGTTCTATTTCGGAAAATTTGAACCGGTGGTATAAAACTTTCCCATTTGGTTCTACCGTTGTTTTGGTCACATCTTTCATT
>PBWI01000029.1 GCA_002728195.1 Chloroflexota bacterium | reverse complement strand
TTATTAAGAAGTCAAGTTCCATCTATGCAATAAAGAGTATTTATTCAAGTGATTAACTAGGCACGATGGAGCGATAAACATACGATACAAATATATTCACTAGTAATATTGGTAATTCAGGCGGTAGATATATGGTCGCATAAAAGAGTGTATATTTTGTGGCGTACAATAGAGGAGTGAATATAGGAATGCCTCTTGTTTTAACGTCAGCACTCGCAAGAATTGTACTTGGACTGCTTTTCTCATCCTTTGCTGCCTTCGTATCTTGGGTGTTGTTTTTTCAAGGTAGCTCCTTCAATGAAGAAGTTTATTACGTGCGGCAGAGCATTGTTATTGGCGTACCCGCTGGTTTGGCTATTTCTGTAATCTGGTGGAATCCTGAAAGTCCAACCCTTATGATGATTTTTCAAAGTGCTACTATCATTTTGATCAGCGTTTTATCGCCTTTAGTAACAGTAAGTTTTACGGATGTGGATGCGGGAACTACATTGTTGGGACCATCCACGAGGGTCCCTGTTATATCTATTGCTGATATTTTTAAAAAGATGATGTTGTCTTCAGTTCTTGCTGCCAATTTTGTAGGAGCAACCTTTTTCCTGTATCGGTCAGTGATTCACAAAGAGATTTAGTGGCCAGTTAACAGTCACCTTTAGCGGTGATAACCTCTCCTGTGTCTTCATAAAATCTCCACATAGCTCCTGATGCCTGGTCGTTTATAGTCCATTCATTGTAGCCACGTAAATGATGATCGTTGGTCCTCGGCATCCTCATCCAAGTTGCGTCGAACTTATTTTTATCCAATAAATACTTGGGACCATTTGCACAATTCTCAGAGATCCATGTCTTTACCCTTGAAAGAGCCTCAGATCGGGAGAGTATGGGAGTATATTCTTCAGCAGCTTTTTGCTGAGTTTCCTCAGACAGGGCAAGGCTTTTTTCAGTAAAAGGTATTCTGCCAGCAGAACCAATCAGAATGACCGCAACCCCCAGTATGAGAACGAGAACCCACTTAATCAATTAAGTTTCCCTTTTTATTATTGGTTAATATCGTATATTTCAATTTCAAGTATAGGGGGTAACGGCTAGTACAACTTAAACAAGGTATCAAATTATTGAACCCCAACTATACAGAAGCATAGAAAAGTTTTTCTCAGTTCTATATGACTATATTTGTCGTAATCTTGGATCCCAGCGATCTCGCAGCCAATCTCCTACGAAATTAAAGGACAATACAGTTAGAAATATTGCCATACCAGGGAAAAAAGCTACCCACCAAGCGGATCCAAGATATTCCCTTCCATTAGAAATATCAGCTCCCCATGAAGGAGTTGGTGGCGGAACACCGGCTCCGAGGAACGACAAAATACTTTCCGACAGGATAGTGCTCCCTACCTGCAGTGTCGTTGCTACAACTACGGTATTACCTACAGCTGGTAATAGGTGTCTCAGCATGATGCGGGGAGTAGAAGCTCCCGCGACTCTTGCGAGCGCAATATAATCGAAGTGGCGGACTTGTAGTGTCTGACCTCTTACAAGCCTCGCTATACCTGCCCATGCTCCAAGAGCAAGCACAAAAGCCACAACAGCAAAGCTTTGCCCTAACACGAAAACTAAAGCGATCGCCAATAATAAATAGGGGATCGCATTAAAAACATCAACTATACGCATGATAACTTCATCAATTATTCCGCCATAATAGCCGGCAACTAATCCTACTGTTGTTCCAAAAATTGTCCCAATCATAATTGCTACTGCGGCTAAGCTTAATGAAAGACGTGCACCATAAATGATACGACTTAATAAATCTCGACCTAACTGATCGGCTCCCAAAATGAAATGGTAGACCTTTTCATCTCTACCTAAGGCAACCCCGTTAGTGTTACAAGGCAAAAATTTATTGGATATTTGACCTTCTTCACAAGGCTCGGACCAAAACGGCATCGCTAAAACAGCTCTCAACTGGTCTTTTTCTGGTTCATACGGCGCTATCCATGGTGAGAAAACAGCACATAGCGTCAGAATTCCAAGAATAAAGAAAGGGATAAGAGGCCAGCGTCGTAATACATATAGCCAGCGCCCTATCGTTGATTGTTGAGTTACTTTCTCTAGCTCTGCTAGAGTCATCTGATCCGTTGAAGTAGTCAAATCTATTCCTTATGTGTATCTAATTCTTGGATCGATCACTGCGTATAGGATGTCGATCAAAAAAACAGCAAAAACATATACAACTGTGAAAACCAAAACCGCTCCAGTCATTAGAGGGAAGTCATTGTTTAAAATTGCTGTATAAGTCATCTGTCCCAATCCTGGCCATGCAAAGACGGTCTCAGTTACGACTGTTCCGCCTATGAAACCTACAAGTATTAGAGCTGAAAAAGTAAGCGGTGGTATTAAAGCATTTTGAAAAGCATGCCTCCATATCACACTGCGGTTATCTACCCCCTTCGCTCTCGCNAGCTTTATATATTCTGAATCAAGAACATCAAGCATTGAAGATCTTACGAGACGCATTAGCCCTGCTGAAGCTAACCAGCCAAGCGTAACAGCAGGCATAATGTAGTATTGGAGTTTTTGAAAAAATCCAGATGCGTCATGGCCTCTTGTTCCCGACGGGAGCCAATCCAAATTGACCGAAAACACTAGTATAAGCATGATTCCTAACCAAAACGGAGGCAATGCTTGGCCAAATACCGCAAATGTTCGACCAATCGCGTCGATAAATGTACCTCTTTTTACAGCAGATAGCACACCTATGGGAATACCAGTAAGTAAAACAAACAATGTAGCCGCAAAGCCAAGTTGAAGACTTGCTGGAGCAAATCCTTTTACCATGTCAAAAACAGGTTTTCCAGTCTTAAGAGATTCTCCAAAATCACCTTGGAAAAATCCNTTACCTACCCATATGAAATACTGGACCACCATAGGTTTGTCCAAGTGAAATTCCTCACCCCAAGCTTCCCATTGTTCTGGCGATACGTAACCTACATTGAGCATTACATTCCTAGGATCTCCTTGAAGTCGTGACAAGGCAAAAACAATTAAAGTAGCTGCCAAAATTGCCATTATCAAGAATATGAACCGTCTGATTATGAATGTTTTCATTCGCGCAACTTCCGTGGTTGTATGCTGTTCTGTTTACGTCAACNGTGACCNNCTTTTTATNGNNNGNTCACCTGTATGCAGGGAAAGTGAGTCGACGTGCCCTCCTGATGGAGTGACACGCCGATTCACTATGCTAATTTCTTAACGAACTACCTTGCGGCAGGGACTATTGTGTCAAACGAGTTAGGAAGCTCGTATGGGGCTAAGTCCCACTGTGCAACAGTATCTGGGTTGTAACCGATTAGAACCGGTACCTCAACCGTACCTGTAGCTAGTGTCATGTCATGAGCCCAAGCATTTATTTCCGCTCTCCTTGCTAATTGCTCAGGAGAANCTTTCTTCATGACTCTGGTGTCTTCTCTGAACTGCCAGAACTGATTGTCTTCCAGTCCCGGGTTCCATCCACCAGCAGGTAGAGGCCACTTACCACCACCNTATGTTCCACCACCTGAACCAAGTCGCCCGTGCTTACTGGTAGCTCCCCACCTTGTCATCCACGGCACGTGGATTTGTCTACCCAACATTGTAGGTCGGCGTGAGGAATATTGAGTGCTATCAATGAAAGGCGCAAGCCCAAGATTCTCTTTCCACTGTCCTACGACAGCTTCNCAAACTTCTAGGGATGTTCCATTTCCTTGTGAGCAGAAGAATTCAAACTCAAATCCAGGCTGAACACCGGACTCAGCTAGGAATGCTTTTGCCTTTTCTGGATCAAACGCATAGTTCCAGGCCTCGTTGTATTCAGGATGAAGCTGGTGTAGGTCCATCCCAGGCTGTGAGCTTCCGTACACTGCACCGCCATATCCACCTGTCACAGAGGCAGCTATCAATTCTCTGTCAATTGAGTATGCAAGGGCTTTTCTGAACGCCTTCGCCTTCAACATAGACGGAGTTTCATAAGAGAACTTATCTGTGTCGGTGTAATCGAAACCGACCGAATCAGCTGTAAATTTAGAATCTGACCCATCAAACGTGTAGTCAAAGTTAGTCATTTCGCAACCAGCGCCAGGAGTATCCTGTATTGCTGGGTCTGACCTATCAATACCAACACATTCTAACCTTGGGTCACCGATCCATGGGAATTTATCCGTAGGAATGAATCCCTGTCTCATCACTGGGTTACCAGACAAATCGTCGTCACCAAGCTTTGAGTTTTCAGGGTATGCAAATGACCACAGATTTCCAGCGAAGTAGTAGAAATTACCATTGATGGCATCTAACCCTTCGTTAAATGCGAACCCTTCTTTTTCAAGTCGTCCAACGTCTTGAATAGAGGCCATAGCGATGTCAGCAGCTCCTGTTTGAAGCATTGCTGATCGCTGTTGAGCTTCGTTCGCCTGTAGGAAAACGATTTTGTCGAACTGAGGCGTATTTTTCCAGTGGTCTACTCGAGAAATGGCCTCGATCCTCTCCGCTGGCAACCATTCGCTAACAACGAAAGGACCAGACCCGTGAGGTACACCAAATGTGTCACCTAATTCATCGTGAAGAGTTTTGGACTGCATCCAAATTGCGTCCTGACATATTGATGAAGCGTCCTGTAATCCGTCAGCTACGAAAGCTCGGTTTGGTGCCTCAGCAATGTATGTGTCAACAGCTGACCAAGGCTGATAATACTCATAAGCCTGTGAGGAGTTTGAGTGGGCAGAGCTAATGTCTTCAGCACCTGCATCGTTGAACGACCATGCCACGTCTTCAGCTGTCAGAGGGCCAATTTTGACCATATCGCCATCCACGACTCTATAGAAATCTATACCCTCATGGACATGAACTCTGATTTTACCTTGTTTTTCTATNTCGCTTAAGTCAACAAGATCCATTTTGTCTTGCTTTTTACCGTCCATAGTTATGTCCTCACCGCCGTCTTTGGCAGGGAGTATCCATTCCCATGAATCTGCCACATATGGAGCGTGACAAGCTTCTCCAGTGTCCCTAATTGGGTTTCCTTGATCGTCAAAAGTAGGTTCCCAACCAAGCAAAGGTTCTTGGAAACNAAAGAACCCGTGGAACAGAACGTCAGGCCATGTACCTTTCACGTTTCTAAACTGAGGGGTTCCAACGTTGTCAAAGGCAACTGTAATGGTAGTGCTCACCTGTTCCACTGGTGCAGCTGACGAAGCAGCAGGAGCTGCGGCAGGAGCAGCAGCAGGAGCTGCAGCAGGAGCAGCGGCAGGAGCAGCAGCAGGAGCTGCGGCAGGAGCTGCGGCAGGGGCAGCTGCAGGAGCCGCATCATCATCTGATGAACCGCATGCGATACCAGCAGCTAGTAATCCAGCTACTGACAGGCTGACCAAAGCCTTTGTATTAAATATATTCTTCCACTTAAACATAAGTGTTCCTCCTAGCTATGCAATGGNTATNGATTATCACCATTAATGATGATTAATGATGATTAACATTGCATTAACAATTATGGTGAATGTTTATTAATCCACCGCTTGGAATAATCCCACAGAAACTTCCCCCTGTAAAGGAGTTGAAATTCAATATTAAGATGTGTTAGGCCGTTTTTGGGGCAGTTAAGGGTAATATGGAAATATGCACTTGCTGGCTCCATTGACAGCAACTGATTTCAAAGACCCTCACAAAAAGGGGGGGGGATGAACGTTTTATCAAAAACCTATAAATCAAATATCGATTCGGTTTGCACTGCTAACTCTTAATGTGAAATATCCAAGAATCCCCGATATTAATGAAGCTGTTATAACTCCTAATCGAA
>PBWI01000028.1 GCA_002728195.1 Chloroflexota bacterium | reverse complement strand
TTGTGTCTTTCATGGCAATGAATATGCAAATGATAACTAGAAGTTGGCTAGTTTTGAGAGTGACGGACGATTCTCCCTTGGCACTCACCTTAGTCACTCTAACATTCGCTTTACCAATGACTGTCGTAGCTCCTCTTGCAGGAGCCTTAGCAGATCGTTTTTCAAGAAAAAAACTGATCATTTTCAGTCAAATAGGAAGTGGAATATTCACTTTGTTTTTAGGGGCTCTGGATTTTATTGGAGTTGTAAATTTTTGGCATATTATGATCATTGGGGTTTTTAATGGATCCTTAATGGCAATAAATATGCCTAGTAGACAGGCAATTATTTCTGACATAGTCCCAGACTCGAAACTAATGAATGCTATTTCCCTTAATTTTTCAAGTATGAACTTAACTCGGGTCGCAGGCCCTGCCTTGGCGGGGTTTTTAATTTTGCTAATGGATACATCTGGGGTATTTTTTGTAATCGCAGTGATCTATGCTTTTGCAGCAATCACAATTGGCATGGTTAACTACGCTCCCGATAGAGAAATAAAAACTGGGAAAAATGTCGGAGGTGATGTCCTCGACGGTTTACGGTATGTATTTGCAACCCCTTCATTGCGTAGCTTGTTTATTATGTCTTTTATCCCAGTTATATTTGGATTCTCTTTCATGGCTCTAGTCCCAGCATGGGCAAGAGAGGCTTTAGCAATCGAATCTGATGGTTTGGGAATCTTATTGATGTTAATGGGCATTGGAGCCACTATCGGAACACTTTTACTTGCATCAATAGGGAACATACCGAAAAGAGGCATGGTAATGCTAGGTGCTTCTCTGGCTTGGGGAATCAGTTTGGCTATATTCGCGCAACTGACCTCTTTCACAATCGCAATTCCGTTCCTTATTTTTATTGGTTTAACTAGTTCTATGTATATGTCACTGAACATGACTATGGTGCAAATTAAGGCGAATCCCGAAATGCGAGGACGCACCATGAGCATCGCTATGATGACCTTTGGTATGATGCCTTTGAGCGCTGTCCCATTCGGCACCTTAGCGGAAAAAATAGGTACGGCGGATTCTTTGACGATAAGCGGAATCCTACTCGCTGTGTTTACCATAGGATTTGCCCTAACCAACAGAAATTTCAGAGGAATGGATTAAGTAAATATGAGTAAGATAGATCAAAAAGGCAAAATACAAACAGTATTAGGGCTGATAGACCCTAAAGACCTAGGATTAACAATGACTCATGAGCATCTACTTATAGATTTCTCCGTCATGTTTAACCCAACGCCGGATGTAACCACACAGAGAATGGCTCACGCACCTGTTTCCATGGAAAATCTCGGTTGGATAAGACAATATTGCTACAGCAATCTGGACAACCTCCTTGTACTAGACGAAGAGACAGCAATTGAAGAAGCTATGCTTTATCAAAGGCATGGCGGAGGAGCAATAGTAGACGCAACGACCATTGGGATAGGCAGGGACCCATTAGCCTTAGCTAGGATTTCTAGAGGGGCGGGGGTCCATGTGGTGATGGGAGCCGGTTATTATGTCGACGCCGCTCAACCAAATGAGATAAACGAAAAAAATGAAGATGATATCTACCAAGAAATTATAAAGGATGTTCAACTCGGTGTAGGTAACACTGGCATCAAGGCAGGAATAATAGGTGAGATTGGTTGCACCTGGCCACTAATGCCTAACGAGATTAAAGTACTAAAGGCTTCCGCTAGAGCACAGTTGGAAACAGGACTTTCGATTCTAATTCATCCTGGTCGAAACGAAAAAGCACCCATTGAAATTTTGCGTATACTAGCTGATTCAGGTGCTGATCTTTCCAGAGTGATAATGGGGCATTTAGACCGCACTGTATCGTCATTAAATGTATTGGAAGAGTTGGCTGATACTGGCTGCGTTCTTGAATGGGACCTTTTTGGCAATGAAATTTCTTTTTACCAGCCATCTGATTTTGACATGCCAAGCGATGCTGAAAGACTAAATTTCATAAGGCATATGATAGACACTGGGCTAGGTGACCGGATTGTAATATCGCATGACATCTGTACCAAGCACCGTCTAGTAAAGTACGGCGGCCACGGATATGGGTATATACCTGAGCATATCATTCCAAGAATGCGAAATAAAAACTTTGAGGAGTCTGAAATAGAAGCTATAACAAGGGATACACCAGCCCGTCTACTAACCATTAGCTAAAGTTAAACTAGCTAAAGTTAAACTAAAACACCGAATCCTGACCTCGTACATATCTCTATTCGGTTGCCTTCGGGATCATTAAGGAAAAAAACTCTCTGACCGTCATTCCGAGTGGTGATATCAGTAGTCTCAATTCCTTTTTTATGAATCAGTTCAGCAGCAGCATCTATATTGTCAACTTCAAAAGCTCCATGGTGAGACGGAGTCGAGGGGCCATCAGGAGTTTCAACAATATGTACCATAGCTCCACTAGGCAATTGCAGCCAAATTATATGCTCAGCATCCACCTGTTTGGGAATTTGTTTAACTCCAAGAACGTCTATCCAAAACGTCATCGCTTTTTCTTTATCAACCACGTTATAAGTAACATGATTAACCGCCTTCAATCTAACGTGATCTTCTGTTAGGCTCATTTCAATCCCCTCTGATATTATGCTCTGTGAATGTATGTTTTAAACACAAGCGAACCATATTAGCAACAACAAGAAAAGTCCAACTAGGAGAACCTTATGGGAACAATAGAGAACAGAATCAAAGAATTAGGAATTGAATTGCCAGACTCACCGGCCCCAGTCGCAAATTATGTGCCTGTGGTAAGAACAGGAAATTTAATATATCTCTCGGGCGTAGGTCCGGCCCCAAAACCAGACGGAAGCGAATATAAAGGAAAACTTGGAGGGACATTAGGGGTAGATGAAGGATATGATGCCGCAAGGCTCACCGCTGTTAATCTCGTTGCCCGACTTAAGGGATATCTAGGTGATCTAGACCGAGTTAATCAAATCGTGAAACTACTATCNATGGTCAATTCAGTGCCAGATTTCACCGAACCTCCCGCGGTTACAAATGGATGCTCCGACCTTCTAGTCGAAATTTTCGGCGACAAAGGACGTCATGCTAGGTCAGCGGTTGGGGTAGCAACTTTACCTGGTGGNATGCCAATAGAAATCGAGATGATTGNTGAAATCTCTGACTAAATNATCATTTATTAAACACATGGACAAAGTAATGCTGGTAGGAGGAGATGAATTCAGAGAAGAATGCACCTCCATGGACACCTACCTCCTTGAGAGGATAAATAAAGCAACCCCCAGAGTTGCAATTATTCCTACCGCAGCCGCAAACCAACAACCTCAAAAGGCTGCGGCAAATGGCATCACNTATTTCAATANTCTGGGAGCTAATGCAGAATCGATAATGATTCTGAGCAGAGAAGACGCGGAAAATAATAGCTATTTTGAAAACATAACTGAAATGGACCTTATTTATTTCACCGGAGGAGACCCAAAGCATTTGTTCACTTCCTTGAATCAAACAATGTTCATGGAATATGTGGTCTCATCGGTGTCCAATGGCACATTTTTGGTAGGTTCCAGCGCGGGCGCTATGGTATTAGGCAGTAAAATGCGATACGGAAATTGGATACCAGGAATGGGATTCGTTTCAAATACAGCTGTCATGCCTCACCACGAAAAAAGTGTCCCAGAAAATATATTTTTAGAAATTCACACTGAGCTGTCAACAGGGACAAAAGTAATAGGAATAGACTCCGCCACCGGTGTTTTTTTTCACGAAGGCGAAGTCAAAATTTTGGGTAAGGGTAAAGCAGTATTTTATTCAGATGATGAATATAAAATAATTAGGGCAATGTCATAATTATGTAGATCACGAATCCAAATTTATCTTCATACCGTCGTTCACCAGCGAGTCTACCGTGTTCCCTTCAACGAGATGTTCTTTAACAATAGTTTCCACATCATCAGGGTTTGCAATATACCAAGTACCTTCGTTGCCAGGCCCGTAGACAATCATGCTGCACTGATCAGTTTCGCATTTCCTGTGTTGACTCGTACACCCGACACTAGAGACATACACGCTGCTCCGCAAACCATATTTAGACAACATTTCAACGACTTTTTGTTTTACTTCCGCGCCACCTTTGTTTCCACAATGAATTCCATCATCTCTCTCAACATCACAGACCAACACATGATTCTTAAATTCAGGCATAGCTTTTCTCCTAGTGGCGATATTTCCGATATAGCAAGATTCTAACAGTCTTATTTTTCAGTAACAAATTAACTAAAAAGTAAATGCATGTTAATGTAGTCAAAAACCAGCTTAGGGAATTGGACATGTGTGCAAATAAAAATTCTGGAAGATTATTTGGAAAAGTAGCTCTTATAACGGGTGCAAACTCTGGCATAGGAGAGGCCTGTGTGGAAAGGTTTCTTGAAGAGGGGGCTGATGTTCTTGCTGCCGATATAACATCATCTGCTACAACTTTATCTAGGACCGACAAAATATTGCAAATATCCGGCGACGTAACAAAAACAGGTGATGCCGCCGAGATGGTGCATGTAGCAATATCAGCATTTGGAAAACTAGATATTTTGGTAAACAGTGCTGGTATAAGTAGTAGGAATGCATACACCGAAGAAGAAGACCCTGAAAAGATATGGGACCGAGTGATAGAGGTGAATCTAAAAGGCACCTATTTGGTTTCCAGACATGCGGTACCTGAAATGGAGCGGAACGGAAGTGGTTCTATCGTAAATTTGGCGTCCATAAACGGTCTTGTTGGATATCCAGTGGGGATTGGAGGTGGCTTTAATGCATACCCACCATCAAAAGGTGGGGTAATTCAATTTACTAAAACCCTAGCAAACGATATGGCCTCAAAAAATGTAAGGGTTAACTGTCTTTGTCCAGGCTATGTTGAAACGAACCTTACAGAATCTCTAACTAACAATGAACCGATTTATCAACAACTAAAAGATTTACATCCAATGGGGAGGCTTGGAAGGCCGAAAGAAATTGCAAACGCTGCCTTATTTCTAGCTTCTGATGAAGCTTCTTTTATTACAGGTTCATCTCTCGTAATTGACGGTGGCTATACATCGCAATAAACAAAAATAAGCTTAACTTATCTAACTGCTTTGAACACCCGAACCCTACTTTTATAGATTTCCCCGCTCAATAACTTCAATCCCTCGCTATTAGGCTCATCTATATTGATCAACCTAGACATGACTTTTCCCTCGAAATTATCTAAAAAACCACACCTTTTCTTAAACCCGTTTATAGTATGCTTTTCTCCCCCAAGAAAAAGGTACTCTATATCTTGAATTCTAGGTTCCAACATTCGTCTAGATACCTCACAGACCTTGTCATACAACTCTCGGATCAGCCTTTCTCGACTTCTTTCAAATCTTCTCTGAGAAGAACCGCCTGCTCTATGGCGATTTTTCATTTGACGACCTTCTGTCTTAGTATCAACTAACTCTTGACCTTCCATCAAAGCAACTGCATATCGTCCTAACCGTACTAAAATAACCGCCACCGTCTTGGGAACTTCAAATACATCCTCCAAAAGTAAAGTATCTTGATCTTGCATAATTGCATCCATTGTAAAGGGGAGAGGAGGTTCTATTACTGTCAATTCCTCTTCTCGCCTGAATAAAACCATACCTGTATCGGTAGACCCTACCTCATTTACAACAGCCTCAATTACTGGCCCTGCAATCTTAGGGGTCACAGAATTGTTTTCCTTAAAATTAGCCGCGAGATAAACCGTCCGATCTGTGTAAGTATTTTCAGCCAACTCATCTAAATGTTTAAAGACCGCTTCTTTTGAAAGCCAATTATCACTTGTTTGAACTATCTGCATTTAAATTTTCCAGGCACTTACTTGATTAGCACTTACTTGATTATTTGCTAGCGCTATATTCATCATATTTTTGTTCACAAACATGGACGATTCCTTCAAAATCTTCTTCTAGGATGTATCTTTCATCTATTAATTTACGAGCTGATTCTCGTACCTTGCGCATATAGGTATCTTTACTATCATAAAGACTCTCAATAGAAGGTCTTGGATCTTTTTTTTCTTCTTTTTCTGCATCTGTCGCAGGCAGGGGCACGGTCCAACCTGCCAATCCCCCTGTAATGCCAATAAGAAGCCCTTCATTTCCAATTAACGGGTGCCTAGTATTCCAGCCCGTATTCGTGGTTACAGGGACACTAACATCAGGGAGACGGATACCAGCTATTTCATTCAAGGTCTCATCCACATCAGAAACAAATGCTGGATATGTTTCCCCTTGATCAGGAGGCAGTTTAATTGTCCTGCCCAAGTGCTGTTCATTTCCATAATCAAGTCTCATTGGGTTCAATACTCGATCGGGAAGTCTTATCCCGGGAACTTTTGAGAATTTTCCGATAACATTTTTTGTCTCAATCGCTGATCCGTCATCCTGTCTTGGGTGATTACTTGGAGGCGGTTCCTTTTTTCCTTTTACCCAATCATTCATATTGGATAAACATCCTCTCAAGATAGGAGTGTAATTAACACCATTAAAGGGCAGATTACCTCTAACTGAATCTGAATCTCTAACCGTCTCTAGAGGATATTTTCCCGAGCCATGCTGAGTACCTGAAAAATGATACCTTCTAACATTATTGTGCTCCGGAGCATCACTGATATCATCAATGTTTGTGTGAATTAAAGCGGCGTCCCCTCTCCAATATTCAGCTGAACTATTTGTAAACATTATTTTTGGGACATTTTCTTGATCAATCATCCGATCAAGTAAGCCTCCTTCTTTTCCAGTTACACCATCCTTTTGTTTGGTATCAGTAAAAGGAAAAAGTTCTGGAATAATGTAACAAACATCCTTCGATGGCTGTCCAAAGCGTAGATTAAATTCTCCTCGCATTCCGCCACCAACGTGGGCGATTATCCCATCCATTGCCGGCCTAGATGATTCATCAAGATTCATACCCGTGTGTATATATTGTCTGAGGAATCTTCCAGTTTGAGATACTCCATAAGATATTGCATGATGTATATCCCCTTCCAGAAAGTTGCCATCTTCCTCTGTTGCGTATTTGAAAAAGGAACAAATATCCCGGACCGCGGCAAATCCGAGTCCGACTATACGACTCCCTTTCGCCGTATATACCAATTTATATATACGACCTAATTCAAACCCCCCTTGAAGGTGCACATGAGAGGCATCTGGCTCAATTTCAGAATCCTCAACTCTAACAAGGGACCACTTCTCCCTTTCAATAGGCTGAGGTGTACCATTTGGTTGATCCTGAACCATTAACTCTGCTTCAAGTTCAGTCTCGTTGGCAGCAGAATTTTTCAAATGATAGCGGTCAGCCAATGGAAACACAGAAGTGTCAACATTTGCTTGATACTGGTTCATAACTTTTCCACTAAGCTGCTCCCCGTTTAAATATGCCTCGGGCACTGAAAAACCTATTAATCCAGGAATATCAGGTACGTCTGCTTGCCACCCACAAAACATCACCGTATAACCTTCGCGCATTAAGAATCCGTTACCGGATTCAATGGGTGAACTGGGGTCAGGAGGCCTATCAGCACTGTTAAAACCGTATAGCACGGTTTTATTACCTCTGTTCACCACATCCAGAAACATAGTCCCATTTCCCTTATCCGAGTCTGACGGCGTTAACATTACAAAATCAGCAGAAAACTCTACTTTCCCGTCACTATTACGAGGCGCTAATTCAATATCCACTATCCTCTCGTTAGATTCAGACATTGGGTCTACCTCAAAGTGAACTGTTCCTTTGATTTGATCATACGTACCGGTATCACCATATTCTTTTCCGTTTTCAAGCAGCACCTTATTTTCTATTACGAAGCGAGTAACAGTCATATTTGACCTCCCAGAACTTAAAGGTGATTCTAACATTACACATTTCTGCTTAGAACGTTGACTGAAATGCAGATCAAATCCTAAACTCTTTATCTAATAGATAAACACAATAGTGCAACCGGAGATAATACTGATGAGAATTTCAGTTGCTGCCGATCACAACGGATATGAATTAAAAAACGAAATAGCCGACATACTGAAGCAAAACGGACACGAGGTAATCGATATAGGGCCTCATTCAATAGATCCTTTGGATGATTATCCAGACTACGCGAAGCCGTTAGCGGATAGTGTATCTACGGGGGATACAGAGCGGGGAATTATGGTTTGTGGTAGTGGAGTTGGCGCTTCGGTGGCTGCCAACAAAGTAAAAGGTGTTCGAGCAGCAGTATGTCATGATATATATTCCGCTCACCAAGGTGTGGAGCACGATGACATGAACGTACTTTGCTTAGGATCTCGAATTGTCGGTAGTGAAGTCGTAAGGGAGTTGGTCGCAGCATTTATATCAGCTGAATACACCAACGAAGAAAGGCACGCTCGGAGATTAGGCAAGGTAATCGAAATGGAAAACAATTTTAGTTAGGCTAGTTTCTAGCTATATTCAGCTCCCAATAGGCAGGCCACTGGTTTCCGAGTACGTTCGGCCTCCTCGAAAGCATCACTTATCCTTCCCACATCGTCATTAGATTCTATTAAATAATAATTGATCCCATAAGCGTGCAATATTGGCTCTGTGAACCGAGCAGCTGAGTCCTTGGTTATGCCGTGTCTTGTCCAACCTCTATAACCGATCATCATCACAAGAGGAAATTCCAAATCTATTCCTAGACCACGAATTGAATCTCCAGCCTCAAACATACCGGTGTTCTGAATTAAAACCACGGGCTTCTGACCACCTACCCATACACCTGCTGCTATTGCCATCGATTCCCCTTCCCTACACACCGGNACTATTTTTAACTCCTCTTCCCTTGTCATCAATTCATACATGAAATTGGTCTCACTATCAGGCAACCAAATGACATGANTGACACCATTCTGCTTAAATTGCTCAATTATTGGCGGAGGNGTTAAAACCTGTTCCATTGGGGTATTAGTTTCCTTTAAAAATCTTAANTTCTGGGAAATTNCATTATATTAATCCTATTAATTCTCGGTCAATNAGCCTTCCCGCCACATCTCTGCGTTATCAGTTGGCTTGTATCCTAAATCGGATTCAGAGTTACTTATATCCCAAAATCTCCATTTATTGTTCGAAACTCCGTAATAAATACCGAATTTCAATTCNTCAGGAGCGTCAATACATTTACTGAATAAATTGACCAAATCAGAATGAGTTAGGAGAGTAGCAAATTGCCTCTGATTAGTTGGTCTTCCTTCAATATTTAAGGTTCCTATACGAACTGACAGTGAACTTAAGCCATACTGATCTGAGTAATACCTACCGGCTGCCTCACCGAATGCCTTAGCAATACCATACGGTCCATCTGGCCTAACTGGCATTGCTGTAGTTACCAGTGGAATAGAATCGGAGTCAATGCCTGTATATTCCCCTTTTACAATTTTGCTATAAGGGGTATCGGTTTCGTACATACCTGTTGCATGATTGGAACTCGCAAATATAACCCTTTGGACTCCACAAGTTTTTGCTGCCTCCAATGCGTTTGAGGTACATCTCAAATTAACCCCATGAATGACGTCCCATTCACTAAATTGACTGGGGTTACTAGCAAGATCTATGACTGTATCGATACCTGAAAAAGCCGGCAAAATATCCTTAAGATTAGTACAATCCGCCTTGGNAGTAGGCACTTCTGAAGATTCGTTTAAATCCACACCTGATACCTCATAAATCTCTTTTAAAGACGCAGCCAACACGGTCCCCACCAGGCCCGATACACCTGTAATTAAAACTTTCTTTTTAGCCATTTAGGACAGCCTCCTACTAGTGATTGTAAAAAAGAATATTAAAACCCATCATATAAGCTTTAAAACTTAATTGATTTCGTACNGATAACGAAACATCCCACAAGGTTTATATAGAGAGAAATTTTCAATCTACCGTTTTGGGACTGTTCGTACAAGTCAATGNTATATATAATTCCGAAACTTTCTAAATTTAGAATGTCTTAACAGGTGTCAGGACATCCTCTAAAATTATTAGAAAATTACCGAAATTAAGAGGTGCAACGTTTTGGAAGCTTACTGCCTTAAATGTAAAGGCCCCCATGAAATCAAAGATGCAAAAGAAATAACCCTTAAAAATGGGAGAGCAGCCACCCAAGGAAAATGTGTTGCATGTGGATCCAAAGTTTTTAGAATAGGGAAATCTACTTAAAGATNNATATGAACAGGGAAAAAAAGAGGTGAAATGATGGCGACGACAACTACTTTATCCGGAGAAGTCATTGAAGANCTGAAACAACAGGCTACAGAGCACTTTTGGCCTCATGCCCGGCAGACTAATGACATGTTTGGCGATAATGGGCTAAAACTAGTGAGCGACTCCAAAGGTGTATGGGTATACGACGTTGAAGGAAAGGAATGGTTTGACACATTATCAGGAATGTGGCTCGTCAACATAGGTCATGGCCGAAAGGAAATTGCTGATGCAGTTTACGAACAGATGCAAGGTATCTCTTACTCCCCAGGAGGTACAGTTACCCCTGTCACGGCTGAACTTGCTGGAAGAGTTGCTGCCTTGGCCCCTGACAAACAAGCTAGAGTTTATTTTGTCAGTGGAGGCTCAGAAGCTGTTGAAACTGCATTAAANATGGCAAAAAATTACCAGAAAAATATTGGAGAGCCCACCAGATATAAAGTGATAAGCCGGAAAGGCTCCTATCATGGNGCGACACATGCGTGTATGAGTCTCGGAGGGGGAGGAATAGCAGCTCCAGTAAATTATGGGCCTTTGATGCCTGGCAACATACATATTGAGCAACCTGATGCTTACCGAGGACGATGCTGCAGTGCCGATGGTGGTTGTACGCTGGAATGTGCNAGAGACTTAGAACGAGCAATACTCCATGAAGGTCCNTCAACCGTCGCTGCTTTTATTGGTGAACCAATTTCTGCAGCTTCCGGTATCCACATACCTCATCCAGAGTATTGGCCAACGATACGAGAAATTTGCGATAAATATGGCGTGGTAATGATATGTGACGAGGTGATCAATGCGTTTGGAAGAACAGGAAAAATGTTTGCTACAGAACATTGGAATGTCAAACCAGATATAACAACTGTTGCTAAAGCACTCACCAGTGGTTATCTTCCAATTGGCGCTGCGATCGCTAGCAAGAAAATAGCTTCAGCATTTGAAGGAGATGACAACGATACATTTAGACATCTCATAACCTTCGGAGGAAACCCTGCATCATGTGCAGCTGCGATAGCAAACCTAGACATTATGGAGAGTGAAAATATTGTGGATAATGCAGCTGTGATGGGGGATTACATGTATGAGCGTCTACAAGCGTTATATGATCACAAGATAGTAGGAGATGTGCGTGGCGGCAAAGGGCTCTTAAGTGCAGTTGAACTAGTCAAAGACCGAGATACAAAAGAAAAATTCCCAGCCGAAATGAAATTATCTGACAAAGCCACTGCAGTATTACAAAAACACATGATATTGGGTAGAGCGGGCGATTCTATACCAATTGCACCACCNCTGTGCATAACAAAAAATGAAGTTGATCATTTTGTCAGTCAGCTCGACTCNGCGTTGACGGAAATAGAAACCACCTTATAAATTTCGAAGATGTCATATGATGTTTGTGTCGTAGGAGGAGGGATAGTTGGGCTATCATCCGCCTATTTCTTAGCTAAATTGGGGCTAGCTGTTAATGTCATCGAAAAGGATTCGATTGGCAGCCACGCCTCAGGATTTGCATACGGTAGCCTAAGTCCGCTAGGGGAAGCAGGGCACGCCGAGGACATTCTGCCTGAACTAGAAATTGCCAGAATGGGTATGGATATACATACTTTATTTGCCAAAGAATTAGTAGAAAATACGGGAATTCAAACAGACCACAGATTTCGCCCTGCTTTAGATCTGATTTTCACAGAAACTGAGGCCGCAAACGCCAAGAAACAAGTAGAATGGCGGACCGATGAAAAAGGTTACAAGGTTGAATGGCTCAGCAGAGAAGAAGCNTTAAGAGCCGTACCTCACATCTCAAAAGAAATTCTAGGGGCTGTGTATACNGAAGGCGTAGCTGACGTAGAACCATATAAACTGATGNTGGCATTAACTCAAGGATGTGAACTTCTGGGGGTCAATATCAGTCATGGTAACGTTGTAAATGTGGTACCTGACGAATCCAATATAGAAATAATCACAGAAAGTGGGTCAATTACTTGCAATAATGTCGTATTGGCAATGGGTCCATGGATGGGNGGCACGTCAGATTGGCTAGGTGTTAATGTACCTATAAAGCCATTGAAAGGCCAAATTGTACGGCTTAATGCACCTAACGTTGAAATTAACTGCTCTGTTGGCTGGAAAGGAAATTACGCATGCACAAAACCAGATGGGCTTCTCTGGGCAGGCACCACTGAAGAAAATATGGGCTTCAATGACCTGCCAACCCCATCAGGAAGAGATCAAATAATAGAGTCTCTAGACAAAATGATACCTAACCTAGACGAGGCTACCCTCGTGCAACACACGGCATGCCTAAGGCCGCTGCCAACGGACGGAAAGATCATTTTGGGCCCAATATCCACCAATCAAAATATATTCTTAGCTACCGGGACTGGAAGAAAAGGTATCCTACTTGGTCCAGCAATGGGGAATATCATTTCACAGCTCATAACAGGAAGGGAACCTGAAGTTAATATAACCTCATTTAGCCCTAACAGATTCAATTAACAATCTAGTTAGCTATTGAAGTGGCGAAAAGTCGAAAGGTAAAAGTATTTTATTTTCCTGCTTTAAAGGAGCAACCCCTCCTTTTGGAGGCCACACCCCTTGAGCCCTGGTTTCTGACCTAACTTTGTTTCGACTCTCAAAGGAATCGTATGCCCAAAGATGTATGAATTTATTAAGTCCACCTACGTCTGAATACCAGCATCCTACCAGTGGTGAATATTCTTCTCTTTTTTCGATCGCATCCCCCCAAGCATCCAAAACTTGAGGAATATCACCTGGCTTATAAGTATAAATCCTCATCTCATATACAGGTCCGACATCCATGGCTGTAAGCGGTCTCATAAAGGGAGCCGGGAGCATAATTTCGCTCTCCATGTTTAGTATGATGTCATTATTATCTGGGGGCCAATCTCCTTCTGTTACAGCCTTGGCTCTGGTTTCAAATCTGTGGTTTGCATCTTCATATGGCCATATGTGCACTACTTGGTTAAGGGGTCCCATTTCGGTATACCAAAACCCTCCTAACGCTGAAAAATTTAGTCTCCCANCTAACTTAANCTTTGTATTTTCACCAAACTGTTCCACACTTCTTGGTTTAAGATCATAGGTTCGAAATTCATATATCATGCAAATACTCCTACCCCAAACAAGTAAAAATAATTTTTGAGCACAAGCCTAACATAATGGNATCGAATAGAATATTTANAATAGGATCTTATGATTCAGTGAAATATGAAACTTTNAATAAGGAATACAGTTGAAGGTACTTATAACAGGGGGAGCCGGATATATTGGAAGCATGGTCTGTCATTCTCTTTATGATCACGGACATGAACCAATNATTTTAGACTCAATGGCAACAGGNTCTGAACAAAACCNGAATCAATTTCCGCTATATATTGGTGATGTCGCTGATAAGAACCTATCNNAGAAANTCATTTNAGAAAATCCAAAAATTGAATATGTTGTGCATTGTGCTGGAAAAATCCTGGTACCAGAGTCGGTTATGTACCCCGATAGGTACTATTATGAAAACGTTAGTAAATCAATTGAATTATTCAAGAATTTGAATGATCTCGGAGTCGATAAAATACTTTTCAGTTCCAGTGCATCAGTCTATGAGGCTACGACTGGAGGAAGCGTCGATGAAAATTCCCCGTTAAATCCACTAAGTCCTTACGCAAAAAATAAACTCATGATCGAAATGATTTTGGAAGATTTTTGCAATGCTTTTGAAATGAAGGGCATTGCTCTCAGATACTTTAATCCCATCGGTGCTGATCCAAAGATGCGTTGTGGCCCGAATCCGGAGAACCATTCCCACTTATTAGCAAATTTGATCCGAGTAGCTGAAGACCCCACATTAAGCATGAACATCACCGGTTTTGAATGGCCTACCAAAGACGGCACAGGTGTAAGGGACTACGTTCACGTGTGGGATCTAGGTGAGGCTCACGTTGCAGCACTAGAATCATTTGAATCCATATTCAAATCCGAATCAAAATTTCACAAAATAAATGTTGGAGGAGGTAATCCGACTACAGTTATGGAATTCATTGATACATTCGAAGAAGTATATGGAAACGAAATAACTACTGTTAAAGCCCCTCCAAGAGATGGAGATACAGCTGGCGCCTTCGCTAATATCGAAAAAGCCGCTAAATTGCTGAATTGGACGCCTCGTATGTCCATTGAACAGGCAATAGCGGACGCAATCAAATGGCATAGAAAAAGAAACGTTAGGTAGAGTTGCGGTATTCATTTCGTTCAGTACAATTCAGTGAACTAGTTCCTTAAGGAGTGATTAATTTGTCTACATTAGCGGACCTAATAGCAAACCATCCATCGAACAAAAATGCGGTTTTTATACCAGATGGCCCTACCACTACTTATGGGAAATTAGCCGAGCAAATAGAGCATATATCAGAAATACTTGCTGCCGCAGGAGTAGAGAAGGGTCGCACCGTCTCTATAGTACTTGGGAATAGTCTAGATTTTATGATTGCGTTCCTAGCGGTAACGAGAAGTGGAGCAATAGCTGCTCCTCTTAATCCAGCGTACACCAATGAAGAATTCAAATTTTACATGGAAGATACCGAATCTCAACTTGTGATTATTTCTCCAGACGCCGATGTCGCCAGAACGGCTGCCACCGAATTAAACATACCTATCGCAATTGCGAATTTGGATAAAAATGGAGAATTATCAATATCGAAATCTGGATCCATACTTACTAAACGTTCCTCAGTAGTAGCTCCTTCAGAAGATGATATTGCTCTTTTCCTTCACACATCTGGAACTACAAGCCGACCAAAAGGAGTCCCACTGACCCACGGGAACCTCATGGCTTCTTTAGAAAATATAGTGAACACATACTCTCTCAACCAAGACGATTTAGCTATGGTAGTTATGCCTCTATTTCATGTTCACGGGCTCATAGGAGTTTCACTGTCCGCGATGAAAAGTGGAGGTAGTATGGTGATACCCCCTAGATTCAGTGCAAGCAACTTTTGGCAAATACAAGCAGATACGAATGCAACTTGGTACTCAGCTGTCCCAACAATCCATCAGATTCTTCTGATGAGAGCGGACGACGATAATGCTCCAAATCAATCATTCCGCTTCATAAGATCATGTTCCGCGGCATTGGCGCCCACAGTCTTCAGTGACCTTGAAAACAGGTTTGGAGCACCAGTCCTCGAAGCGTATGGAATGACCGAAGCCTCTCATCAAATGTCATCAAACCTTTTACCTCCAGGGCCTAGAAATCCAGGCACCGTCGGAATGGGAACTGGTGTTGAAATCAGTATTATGGATGATAAAGGATCACTTTTGGCTGCAGGCGAAACAGGAGAAGTTGTTATTAAAGGTCCAAACGTAACTCATGGTTACCATAACAACCCGTCTGCCAACAAAGAAGCTTTCACTAACGGTTGGTTCCGAACTGGTGATCAGGGAATATTATCCAACGATTCAATCTTAACCCTGACAGGCAGATTGAAAGAACTAATTAACAGGGGAGGTGAAAAAATCTCACCTTTAGAAGTGGATGCAGCGATATTACAACACCCAAATGTATCTGAGGCAGTATGCTTCGGAGTGCCTGATGAAAAATATGGAGAAGCAGTTCAAGCTGCTGTCGTAATATCCTCAAACACATCGGAAGGAGACATTCGTTCTTTTTGTACTCAGCACTTGGCTGACTTCAAAATTCCAGACCGAGTTTACATAGTTGATGAACTTCCGCGGACCGCAACAGGTAAAATCCAGCGTAGGCATGTGGCTGCCAAATTTGCACAATAAATAACCCTTAAAAAAATAACCCTTAAAAGGAAATTCAATGAGTAACAATCTGTCCCAAGTAAAAGCCATGACCTTTGACGTGTTCGGCACGGTGGTTGATTGGCGAAGTAGTATTGCTAGAGAAATAAAAGAAATGGGACAGAAAAAAGGATTCGATTTAGATTGG